>CAJOGG010000132.1 GCA_905234205.1 uncultured Synergistales bacterium
GGCTTCGGGAGTTTTGACGGTGTATTCACGATTGAGAGTGCTACACATTCTATAGGCAACGGATACACAACAAGCCTTAAACTTAGCATGGGTAAGGAGTCCAAGAAAGCTAAGAAGTCCAAAAAACGCGCGGCTTCGAAGAAATCCAAAGGAAGTAGTGAGCCTATGAACGTTTATATGGGCGAAAGTGTGGTGTTAATTCCTCCAACAAAATGAACAATAACGAAGCATCAGGGGTTAATCGTTTTGGTTACGTGTCAGACTACGACCCCAAGCGACATATGGCACGAGTACATTTTCCAGATAAGGGCGATTTAGTTTCTGACTGGTTGCCCGTGGCTATTCCAAACTCAAAGAAGAACAAGGACGAGTGCCACCTAGATATAGGCGAGCATGTATTTTGCTCAATGTTAGGGAATGGCCTTGAGGCTGGTGTTGTGCTTTGCTCAATCTACGACGACGAGAACAAACCGCCTACTGGTAATCAGGATATACGAACAGTACACTTTGAGGACGGGACGGAAATTTCCTACGATCGCAAGAAACACAAACTGACTATCAGTTGCGTAGGAGACATTGAGATTCTGGCTTCGGGCGATATTAGCGTAACATCAGGCGGAAATATGACCAATATAGCCGCAAGAATTGACTTAAATTAATGGAGAATTGTCAGCGAGAGGAATTAAGAAACCAGCGACCTAATGATACAGCCGCTGGAATTGTTGAGAATTAAGCTAATTGTTTTGACTTGTAATGACGACGTTTGATTTCGCGCTTTATACCAAGTTTGTCCATGAGTGCATCTTGTAACGTTTGCGAGAAGTTAATATCAGCCTCACGCCCTGCTGTTAGAAGCCACTGAGGTAACGTAACAGTTTTATTCATAGCTTTATTGTTGATTGAATCTCGTACACGTGGCATAAACACATCAACAAGTACAACAGCTTGATTAGCTTCGTGTTTAATATTCAGAATATCCGATGGTTCAGGAATAGGATCACCGTCTTCTTCCATACTGAAAAGGTGTAGTCCCATTGCCTCACGGGCGTTATGGATAGCTTCTGCAGTAGAGAAAGCGCAGGGCAAACAACCTGGTAAATCTGGAAAATCAATACTGATACCATCATCATCATAACTGAATATAGCTGGGTAAATGTATGTATCTTGTTTTTGCATAACGTTTATAACTCCTTCAGTAAGTTTTGTAAAAGGCGAGCCTTTTATTTCAGACCCGCTTGCTTTAAAATTGAATTTACTGTTCCTTTGGGGACGTTTTTCACAGGATGCGTGATTGTTACTTTACCTTTTTTGCTCTCATGCACGAAGTGGAAATGATCCCCGTCTGATTCTTTGAGTTTCCAGCCATCCGCTTCGATGATTTTTATCAATTCTCTTGAGGAGTAGCTTCTGACTGGTATTTTATTCATGAACTTCACCTCTTTCTTTATTGAATAATGATATTATAGCACATGTTTTATATTTGTCAACATATAATTTATAAATAAAGGTAGTGATTTTATGTCAGCAGCAGCTAGATTAGGTGATTCATGTTCAGGGCATGAATGTTTTCCGCCGCGATCATGCACTTCAGGAAGTCCAAACGTTTTTGTAAATGGTAAACCGTGGCATAGACAAGGCGATTCATGGGCCGTTCACACGTGTACACACCCTAAAGTACCTCATGGAAGTCATGGAAGTTCATTAGCGTCTGGAAGCTCTACAGTGTTCGTTAATGGTATGCAGGCCGGAAGAGTCGGCGATCCAGTCGCGTGTGGCTCAAGCGTTGCAAGTGGAAGCGAAAATGTCTTTGCAGGAGGTTAATAAATGGCAGTAGGTTCATTAGGAGAAATTGTCTTTGAGGTTTCAGAAGACTACATACGAACTTTCAGTGACTTTCAATTACAACGAACAGCAAAATACACAGAACATTCTATCGCAGGCCGTAAAGGGTTATTAGAGTTCACGGGCTTCGGAGCTTCTACTGCAAGCCTCAAAATTCGACTTGACGCAAATTTAGGAGTCAATCCTCACAAAGAACTTGAAACGCTCTGGAAAATGTTCAACGCGCATGAAGCTGTCCCGTTTATTCTGAATGGCGAAATTATAGGCGACAACTTGTGGGTAATTGAAAGTCTCGATGAAAGTTATGACATTATCGACAATACAGGGCTTGTGATCGCACTGGACGTGTCATTGAAGCTCAAAGAGTACATAGAAATTGATGAAGAAAGCGAAAAAGTAAATGGATATTGATATTTTAGCAACTGACTTAACCAACATAAATTTTGCTCCGTCAACGTTAGAAGAGGATATTATTCAGAACGTCAAAACCATATGCACAACCCCGAAATATTCCGTGCCTTTGGATCGAGAGTTTGGAGTAGACACTGAAGCACTTGACCGGCCAACACCAAAAGCTATGGCATTAATACGTGCTGAACTTGTACAGGCCATCAGAAAATATGAACCACGCTGCAAAGTTAAACGAGTCGATTTTGACGGAGATATTAACGGAAAATTATCAGTACTAGTGAGGATTTCTATATGAAGAGTGATTTATTCCCTGCGTTGGAAGATATTGTCTTTGCCGAAAAAACTCCGGAGGACATTGAACGCGAAATTATAAATACATACGAAAATTTATCGGGACGTACTTTAGCGCGAGGCGATCCTGTCAGGCTATTTCTTGAAACTATAATCTTAATCATAATTCATCAACGTAGCTTAATAGATTATTCGGCCAAGCAGAATTTATTGGCTTATGCTGAAGGTGAACACCTTGACCATTTAGGAGCTTTGTTGGAAGTTGTGCGTTTACCAGCCTCAAAAGCTACAACGACTTTATCATTTACGTTATCAGAAACACAAGAGAACTCTGTTATCATTCCAGAAGGTACACGCGTAACTCCTGACGGCACAATTTTATTCGCAACAACCGAAATTTTAGAGATACCAGCGGGAGAAAAAATTGGACTCGTTTACGCAGAATGTACGGAAGCAGGAGAGATTGGCAACGGATTTTTGGCCGGACAAATTAAACGATTAGTTGACCCGTTCCCATATGAAATGAGCGTTCAGAATATAACAGTTAGCCATGACGGTTCAGACATAGAGAACGACGAAAATTTCCGTGAAAGGATTCAGATTGCTACCGAAAGTTTCAGTGTAGCTGGGCCAAGTGGTGCATACAAATATTACGCAATGTCAGCTCATCAGGATATTATTGACGTAGCAACTAATGAATTTGATGCTGCTTATCTTATAGAGACAGCAGGCCGAGTCAATATCTATATCCTCATGAAGGACGGTGAATTACCTAGTGAGGAAATTTTGGCAAAAGTTTTAGAGATATGCAACGCTGATGACGTTAGACCATTGACCGATTATATAACGGTAAATGCGCCGGGGATAATGAATTATGATCTCAACGTGAGATATTTTATTGACAGGGCAAAAGCTACACAATCAACGCAAATTCAGGAAGCTGTAGAGAATGCAATCAACGACTGGATAAAATGGGAACGTTCAAAGCTTGGGCGTGACCTTAATCCGTCAGAGTTAAATCGCAGAATCCTTAACGCAGGAGCTAAACGAGCAGAGATTATTTCGCCGGAATTTCAGACTCTCTTGTACAACACAATCGCTATTCCTTCGACAACAACAATAATTTTCGGAGGACTGGAAGATGGCTAAGACTATTGAGAAAATTTCACTTGCTGACGTAATTCCAAACTCAATAGCTCACGATAAGAACGTACAAGCACTGACAGCGGCAATAGATCCGCAATTAAATGAAATTTCCAAGAGTATCAAGGAGACTTTTATTTTCTCGAGACTCGATAGTTTGCCCGAAAACGTAATTGATTTATTGGCATGGCAATGGCATGTGGATTTTTATGAGCCTGCACTACCTATTGAGACTAAACGGGAGCTTGTGCGCGATTCGATTAAATGGCACAGGAAAAAGGGTACAAAAGCAGCAGTTGAGGCCGCACTTAGAAAACTAGGTTTTATACCGACGATTAAAGAATGGTTCGAGCCGGAAATGCAAACAGCTCCTTACACATTCAGCGTCAGGGGATATTACGAGAAAGACCATGTGAACGTAGACTTTCTGGGAGAAAAAACAGAAGAGATTTTACTGCGCGTGATCACTGGAACAATGCCAGCTCGTTCCCGATTAGTCAATTTAACAGTTGCGCCGATTCCTATGGATATGAGTAAGCATATTTGCTACTGGGATTTATGCGACTGGGAACACATCGAGATCAAAAATTACGACTGGGGATTCTTTGAAGTTACACCGTCTATTGTGGTCGATGCACGTTCAGAATTTTTTCGCGCCCTTAACATTGATAGCGATATACAGTTTCTCGACACGTCAACTTGGGGCGGCGTTCCTCTGGAAAGAGACTTTAGCAGAGGAATTTTTGCTGAACTTAATCGCAACTACACAACAACATGGAATATTCCCTACGGTTGGGGCTTTTTCCCGTGGAGTGATTCGGAACGTTATTCACGAGAATTTCACGAGATCACACACAGAGATTACGACTTAGATTTTGACATAAAGGACGCTTCGCTAGGCTCAATTTATTTCATCGGGTTCACTGCGAGATTACAGCCTTATTGGGATTTTCGACCATGGGCTAAAAATATCACGTGGGGACACAACATGGGAATTCCTCATATGTTACCTGGTCAACAGTCAGATTTTAAGGCAGACGTTCAATGGACACGAGCAGATGCTCCCCGAGCAAAATGGAGTAAACACAGAACTTGGGGAAATGGCAATTGGCGTTACGCTCCTACTGTCGGCGGTGCTTGTGAGGGCGGAAATTGGAAATACGAGGAGGAAATTGCGTAAATGGCTGTATTAACTTATTCAGCACGAACTATCTTGGCTCAATATATATTATCGAAAAAATTACACCTGGCCATCGGAACTGGCAAAGAATCTTGGGACACAAAGCTAGAGCCACCTGAATATGAAGCTACAAAATTAATTAATGAGGTCGGGCGAAAAACTTTGACGCGTTCATTCTTTGTTAATGAGAACGATCACGGAGAAATTGACATGCCCAACGGACGGAGATTTTCATACTCTGAATCGCCTACAAGATTAATTTATCTGCACTTCATGTTCAATTATGGCGAGGGTATTGCAGTCCCGATTCGTGAAGTCGGAGTTTTTGCAGATACACGAGTCAAGGCCGGATTACCTGAAACTCAAAGCTACTTCACTCCGGATCAGATTCAGAGCCCAGGCACGTTGATAGCTCTGGAAAATTTAGACACAGCAGACGTATTCACGCCAAATAAGAAAGGTAGCTACGGAACAGTTTTGACAATTTAATGTGCATATGAGATAAAATAGCCAATGTTCTAAATTAAGTGAGGCTATGAAAATGATTAAACTTTATTCAGGTAATCACGAAATTTTATATTCTGGTGTAGCGTTGACTTTCTCAGAGTATGATGGATTTAAATTTGATATTGTTTTAGCTGATAATTTCTGTATTCACTTATCATTAGACATAGAGGAAGATAACGGTGAGCGTGATTTAATAAAACAAGAGAATGGAAATGACGTACACATTACATGTCGAAATTTTGGCATTGGAGCAGGGACTGTTATCCCTATGCATATTGCAAAATTTGCTGATAAGAATGTCTATTTTCATTTCGCTATTGAGAGTGTACTATCTGATAATAAAGTTTATAGCCTTACATATACCATCTTTGTTGGAGACTAAATGATCGACAATAAGATAACTAGTAAAGACACATTAGCCGCGTTGACAGAAACGACGTTTTTGAGCAAGTTAACAGAGAAAAATCAACGTGTAGCTATCGATACCCTAAGAGACGTTCGCACAAGGGAACAGGAGGGTGGCATGTTAGGAAAACTATTCGGAACAAACAAAACTAACGTTTCTATATATGTTGCTGCTATCTTATGCATTCTTCTACTCATAGTAGGTGTTTGCGTGGGCGACAAGGAAATCTGGGATAAAATTTTCACAATCTTAGCTGCTGTATTCGGATATATTTTTGGCATAACTCAGAAAGATAATTAGATTTTATCCTTAAACACTATGCGCGGCACAAAGCAAGGCTCTCATATGAGAGTCTTATTTTTGTTTGTAGAAAAAAATGTAGGAGGTGAAAATTTTGACAGCGGACGATTAAATCGACTGAATACTACAATCGCTATGACAAAGCTAATCACTGGGATAATGTTGCAGTGCTTGCTGGACGGCCTATGCAGTCGGCTGAGTTCAACGAGATTCAGAATATCGCGGAGGGAAAAATTCAGGCTATAGGAAATGCTTTATACGAACAGGGTACGCTCATTCAGGGCTGCGGGATTTCTTGGAACTCCACAACAAAGACGGCGACTCTTGAAGCCGGACAAATATTTCTTGACGGTCTCATTTACGATGTTGAAGCAAAGAGTTTAGCAATTAGCGACCCTGACAATATACAAATAGGCGTGTGGAAAATCGCAAGTATACTGACTGAATACAATGATAATTCACTAATTGACCCAGCAAAAGGTACTCCGCAGTACAAAATGCCTGGTGCTTATCGTGTTGTCGTGAAAACTCAATGGGGCACGAACACTGCCAAATTTGACAACGCAGAATTTCTCCCGATATACGCAATTAATGACGGCAAATATGTTGTGAGAGTCAACTTAGCTTATCCCGCATATATGGACGTTATCGCACGTTATGACAGACACGCACACGGAAGCTATATTGTTGAAGGACTTGAAGCCACGGTTGTAAACTCGGTCAATGATATTCAGACTTTCAAAATCTCTGAGGGCCTGGCACATATTGACGGTTACGAGACTGAATTAATTCAAAAAACTTCATTGAGCATTCGCGCTAGACCAGATTTAGCAGAGATTAAGGACGAACCTTATAGCTTTATACCTGACTCTTCGGGCAAGATGGAAATCTCCGTGGAGCATACACCACTTGAAATTGTCTCACGTGTCAGAGTCACAAAGGAACGCACAGTGAATTTAACTCACGGATCAGCAGGCTGTATTGACGTTTTGCCAAATGATTTAGTATTCCAGATTCTAGAAGTCAAGCAAGGTGCATTAATCTTTGTGCAGGATACCGATTTTACACTAAACAACGACGGGCTCGACTGGTCATTGTCTGGCGAAGAGCCCACAGCAGGCACAATCTATTCGGTAACATATTACTACCGCGCAAACGTTGACCCGGATTCTTACGACAAGGACTCCGTGACTGTCTCAGGTCTATTCGATAATTCGTTAGTCGAGGTTACTTATTCTTACAGAATGCCACGCAAAGATATTATCGTTATGTATCGAGAGAGCAAAGTTGATTATGTTCGTGGCGTTTCTGCGAGTGAAAATCCCGTTGCACCTGATACACCTGAAAACGCTATAACCGTTGCTGAAGTTACGCAAACATGGAACGGCTTGCCAATAATTACATCAAGAGGGAGGCGGCTTGGATAATGCTTTGGCACGATGACAAAACTATTAACAAAAATTGGCCACTGCCTAACAATGAAAACGATCTCTTCGATGACGTTGAACGCATTCGAAATTCTCTTAGTGCAATTGACGCAAATATAGCTGCGATTGAAGCCGAGGCTACGACAGTTGAGGATAAACAGGATTTTATTGAAGCAAGGCTTGACGTTATCGCGGGCAGTGCCACGGAAGATACGGAGATTCTTGACGCAAGAGTTGACGCAGAGAAAACCGTACACCCAAATTTAGGGCACAACATCAGGGACATTCACACGGCATTATTGAAAGCTGCTGATGACATTCGCGGAATCCTTGTACAGTTTGATGAACTGGCTGAAGCTAGAATCCAAGGCGATCTAAATTTCGTAGAAGCTCATGAACGACGCAAGAAAGAATTAGCGCAAGAAGCAACCACACGAATACAGCAAGACGACGGCCTACAATCTCAATCAAACGAAAACGCACAAGCTAACCTGCAAAACGCTCTGACTATAAAGAAGCTGAATGACAATCGCAAGAGTGATTTAAGTTATGAGACTGGGCAGCGAACGCAACGTGATGAAATTCTGCAGGGCCAGGTTGATAAAAATTCGCAATCAGTGGTTCAAAATGCTCTCAATATTCATCAAGAAGCAGAGCAACGCCGTAAAGAGATTGAATTTGCCCATGAACGCATCGATAATCTTGACGCTGAAAATGACGACCGAAGCACAGAGATTAGACGCTTGAACACAAAGCTAAATAAAGAGACAAGCCAGCGCGAACTTGAACATGCTAAATTAGATTCTGAACTCAATGCAGAAATCGAAGTCCGTACAAGGCAAGTCGAGACTCTTCACAATCTCAATGAACGCAGAAAAACTGACATACAGGAAGAGGCCGCGAAACGCACCAACGCTGATAAATTCATTCAAGAGCAAGTTGACACGGTAGCAGAATCCGAATTACAAAGTGCAGCTAATCTTGCTAATGAATCCGAAAAACGCCGTGAACTCTTGTCAGAAAATAAATCATTACGTCAAGATTTAACCACAGAAGCTAACACACGAGCAATTGAAGACGCTAGGCTTGATAACAGCATTCAGTCTGAGGCAAATATTCGCAGTAAGCAAGATGAACAACTTGACACTAAAATCACAACGGAGTCTGCTTCACGTGTAAGAGCTGATGAAAATCTGCAAGCACAAATTCATGATGAAGCGCAGGAACGCCTAAACACTGCACAAGGACTTGCTAAACAAGCTAACGATAACGCGACTGCTAACCTACGGAATACGCTCAAAATTCTTGACGTTGATACGAAACACAAAGAGCTTTTAGCACGTGAGGAAGCCGCGAGAGTATCAGAAGATAACGATTTACAGCGACAAGTTGACACAAACGCCGAGGCTGGAATCCAGAATGCTATCAACATTTATCAGGAAGCCAAAGCGAGAAGAATTGCTGATGACAGATTAGGCGCTGAAATTGACGCTGAAATAATTAATCGACAACAGCATGACAATGAATTAGCACAGACTATTAATGCTGAAACTCAGACTCGCTCACAGCAAGATGAATTAATTAGGCAAGAAATACACGCCGAAGCAGATTCGCGCATTGCAGAAGATAAGGCATTAAGAGCGGTTATTCGTGAAGTTGATAGCAAGCTGGAAGACGAGGCACGAGAAAGACTCAACGCAGACGCAGGACTTGCTAAACAAGCTGACGACAATGCGACCGCTAATTTACAGAACACGCTGAATATTATTGAAACAGATAAACGCATTCAGAGAGATTTACGCTATGAAACTGAACAACGAACACAGCGTGATGATATTCTGCAAAGTCAGGTTGACGAAAACTCTAGTGCGGAGATTCAAAACGCTCTAAATATTAATCATGAAGCAGAACAACGCCGCGAACTTTCTAACAAACTTAATGAGGAAATATACACGCGCGTAAATCATGATGGAGAGTTGCAAATAGAAATTGATGAAGAATCTTTCGTCCGTCACAAAGTAGATTGTGCTTTACAGGAGCAAATTACCGCTAACAACGCTGAAAGGATTGAAGGAGACCGGAGCTTACAAAGCCAAGTCGATAATACTTCGTCCGCAGCGTTGCAGAATGCTCTAACGATTCGTAATGAGATAGAACAACGCAGGCAACTCTTAGCGCGACTGATCGAGGAAAAGCAAGACCGTGAACACGCGATCCAAAACTTGCTTTATGAAATCGGCCAGCTCTATGAAATTCCCTTGCCGAGTCTCAACTCTGATTTAGCAACGTTACAGAATCAGGCTGACCACAACGCACAGGCTAATATCTCAAACGCTTTGAGTATTCAGGCAGAGTCAAATCGAAGGCGTGAGAATCTTTCACTGGTTCACGAAAAAATTCATGCAACTAACGAGGCAATTCAAGAAGAGTTTTCACAACTATATGCGCTTGGAGAAGCTCACCAGTCGCAGCTTGACGAGTTAGCTAACGCTGTAATGCAAAGCGTATTCAATCTACTTAATGAAGTTTCCAGACGCAAGAAAGCAATAAATCAGGAAGCAGCCGCAAGAAGCACTCAAGACGAAAGACTCGGTGCACAAATCGATTTAATTGCTGATGGCGTAATCCAGAATGCGTTCACGTTGAACAAATCTAACGAGAAACGCAGGTTTGAAGATTTACTAGAGCGTCAATCTCGCCACACTGAAGACGGCGGGTTACAAGAACAAATTGATACTCTTTCTATGGCGCTTATGCAAAACTCAATTAATAATCACAACACACGCGCAAGAATTAAGAAAATTGAAGAAGAAAATTCTACAACGCGTGCCACAAATACAGAATTTAGCGAAATGCTAGATGATGTCTATAACTCTTGATGTTAATACGGGGTGCGCAACCGTCATAACATAAATATCCTAATTTTCATTTTCATGGAGGTTTAACTATGGCATATGATCTCACTGATCTTGTAACCGTAGAACAGGCAAAACTTGCCGCGGAAAAATCAAAGCAGGACGTTCAGGCTCTTGCTACGAGAATCGATAACACTCTCACGAGTGTCTACAAAATCAAAGGTTCGTTAGCTTCATCGGCTCTCGTATCTAGTTTGCTTGTTGCTGCTAATGAGGGGAACGTCTACAACATAACAGACAGCTTCACGACCACAGCAGACTTTGTCGAAGGTGCCGGAAAAGTTCATACAGCTGGCTCCAACGTTGTTATCGTTAATGCCGGAACCGCTGAAACTCCTAGCTATAAATTTGATGTTCACACAGGCGATTTATCAGGTCTTCAGACGCTTGTTGCAAGCGCTACCAATGGAAACCTTGCGGGCCTTATCAACTGATAGCGGAGTCGCAGCGTCTGATGTTGTAACAAAAGTTACTGGTGGAACAGAGAACAATATCGTACTTCTTGACGCTAACGGCAAAATTAAAGACGGTGGAATAGCTGTAGCTAGTAACACTGAATTTAATGAAATGCTCGCTGAGGTTTACGGCGACTAATTGATTTTTGGGCGAGAGTTATTCTCGCTCATTATTCATCATGGAGGTGGCCTTGTGGCTTATGATAAAAACAGTCTCACCACCATAGAGCAAATCAAAACGCTTTACGAACTTCTCACTCTCTCATTAGCGATTCTCAACACAAGAATTGACACTGATATAACAGCCGGAACTGAAGACTCAGAAGTCATTGATGCCAGGCTTGACGCTTGGAACACAGAGAACTCAAGTCTAGGCTCGAACATTCGCAGCGGGCAATCACGGTTGGCATTAGGGTTGAAGCTTTTGCAAGAGAGTCACCAAACACAGCTTGACGAGATTGCTGAAGCTCAAATTGATTTAGCAACAATCATTCCGCGTTTCATAACTAAACGTTCACAAGAACTATCAACAGAGGAAGAATCCCGCGTTGTAGATGACAAC
>CAJOGG010000133.1 GCA_905234205.1 uncultured Synergistales bacterium
TACCAGCCACGTACAAAGCCCTTGTTAGCTCTTTGAACCAACGAATAAATCCCCGGCATTTGTCCACCGTGAGTATGGCCTGAAATTTGTAGCGTTACTCCCCTTTTTGCGTTCTCTCGTGCGGCGCCTGGCTGATGATCCATGAGAATTATTGGCGCGTCCTCCGGTATTCCGTTAAGTGCTTTATCAATATCGGGAGCTGTTAGTCCCATTCGTCCGCCTGTTGGATCAGGTTTACCTGCAAGAATCAATTTCGCGTCCCCTGAAGTTATTATCACGTGTTCATTCTCAAGCATAGTTATTCCCAAGCGTTTGAACTCTTTCAGCCAGTTGTGATAATCGAAATAGTATTCGTGATTGCCCGTTGAGCCATATACTCCGAATTTAGCTTTGAGATTCTCTAGTGGGGCAGTGTCTGCGCTCCTAGCCTTTACTGTTCCGTCAACAAAGTCTCCTGGAATTAATATCAAGTCCGGGCTAAGTGAGTTAGTCTTATCAACTATAGCTTGCACAACGTGTTTACAGGTCAATTCGTCCGCGTGAATGTCAACGAGCATTGCTATTTTCATTCCGTCAAGATCCGGGCCAAGATTTTGGATATACACGTCATGTTCATTTACGTTTGGAACTTTTAAGCCCTCATAAGTCCCGTACAACGTTGCACACAGAGCAAGACTCAACACGAACAACGAAGCATTAGCCCCAGGAAAGGGCGTTGACCGCGCAAAAATTTTCCACACGATAAATATTACGTCCTTAATCAACAACATGAACAAAGCGACGATAATAAAATTGAACATGCCGGAGACGAATAAATTCACAATATACGGAAGCTCATAGAGTGTAAAGCCATCTGGGGTCCTGCGATAAAGCATTATTTTTGTAAGACCTGACAGTAGAATTAATGCACATAAAATTTTTGTCCAGATCGAAACTTTCAGTGGCATAATAAGGCTTATAATTTCGTACAGACAAACTACAAATGGCATCACAAAGAATAGGTTAAGCATTAATATTCGCACCTTTCTGATTAAATGAAATTTGGTATATTATAGGAGTTAAAGAAAGATATAAGTCAATAAGGAGAGTGATTTATAAATGATATTCGAGCAGTTCTCAAATTTTGGCATTGTCCCTATAGTCGTTATTGATGACGCGCAAAATGCTGCTCCCTTGGCAAAAATTTTGTCCGAAAATGGCCTATCGTGTCTCGAAATAAAATTCAAAGCCGCCGCAGAAGAAGCCATAAAGATAATTTCTCGTGAGTTCCCGGATATTCTGATCGGGGCAGGGTCGGTTACGTCTATTGATCAAGCTGAACGAGCTATCAACGCCGGCGCTAAGTTCATTTCATGTTCAGGCATTACCCCACAAATCGCGCAATATTGTCTCGATGAAAGTGTGCCAGTAACTCCAGGGGTTCAGACCCCAACGGAAGTAGAACAAGCTTTAGATTTAAGCTTAACAGTCGTGAACTTTTTCCCCGCTGAAGCTGCTGGTGGCATAAAAATGATCAAAGCTCTTGCCAACGAATACGATTATCTGAAATTTATGCCAACTGGTGGAATTAACTCGAAGAACATTCGCGACTATTTGGCCTATGAAAAAGTTGTAGCGTGCGGCTGTTACTGGATCACGCAGGACTTAATCAACAATGCTGAATGGGACAAAATATCTACACTCGTGAAAAATATTGTTGAGCTCGTAAAGGAAGTGAGAAGCTAAATCATGGAAGAAATTATCGCAAAAGTTGTATCAACTCTCGAAGAAAAAAACGGTGAGGACATCGTAACGCTTGACCTAAAGAATAAAGGCGGGCTTGCTGATGCGTTTGTTATCGTAACGGGAAATTCAGAGACCCACATGAAAACTTTGACCGAAGCCGCAGAAGAAACTCTTGAACGTGAGGGACGCACTTGCAGAATCGAAGGAGAACACAGCGTAAACTGGCGCTTAATTGACTCGGGCGATATTGTCGTACACGTCTTCAGCCATAGAGGCCGCGAATTTTACAGGCTTGAAAGATTATGGGAAGAGTAAGCAATTAATTAACCCTCCTGCAATTATTACGGGAGGGCTTTTTGTTGCATGTTACCTAGTTTGAGCCAAGAGCCATTCTCTTAACTCCTGCATTCTATAAGCGTAATCGAATGATGTCATGTGCTCTGAATATTTCCCTGCGTCTGATACCTCGGGTAAGGTCGTCCCGGCTCTGAACGTCACGAAAGTCGCTGCCTGAGAAACTGGAAGGTAAATTCCCGCGTTCTTTGCGTTAATGTCATCATAACGTAAATAGGGCACTTTGGCTTTGTCGAACATGTTTATAACTTCCGCTTGACCTTTTGAGGCTTTATCGTCTCCCGCTGAAGCAACGTACACAAATCTTTGGCCCGTCAATCCCTTCAACGCGTTTATATCCCACTGACCAGACACGAACAAGCACGCCGTGAACAACTCCGGATTCTTTGCGGCTAATACAAGAAACGTCATACAGCCCATTGATTGACCAGTCGCATATACTCGAGATTTATCTATGCTGTAAGTGTTGAGCGCATATTTCACGAATCGCCCCGTCAAGTCTACATAATCGCTCGTAACAAAGCCTTTATGATCGTCAAGAACTGTTTCAGGGTAAACCGGAACTATCACTATACAATCTTCTGGCCATACCAGCGCGCCGTAACCTTGAGTGAGTGAAAATCTTGATTCCTTGCCAACCGAACTCCCATCAGCTATAAAGAACACCACCGGAAATTTCTTATCGCTCGAATATTCTTCAGGCAGATACACGTTATACGTTAAGTCTATGCTCGTTACATCATCAACATAATTTGCAAGCGTGAATTTATTTGCCTTGTCGTTAATGAGTGCGTTTAGAGTCTCGTCGCCAGATTTATCCGCGTGAAAGAGATTCATTGCCGCATTCGCACACGTACTCAAAGCTATTACAATCAGCAACGCTAAAAAGATTCTCGCTCTCATTTCTTTACACCGTCTACTCTATCTTCTTCCCATGTTATAAACGAGTGATAATATTTCTCGTCGTTGTCATCAAGTCCGCGCGTTATCTCCGTTATATGAATGTGGCTAGCCTTAACTTGTTCAAGCACGTAATCCACAGCCAACATAGGTTCAGTGTGCGCTCCGCATGTGTAAATATCCAGTGCCATGTAATTGACCTCGGGCCAAGTATGAACAGACAAATGCGACTCGCTGATAACTACCACGCCGCTGACTCCGTTGGGAGGAAACTTGTTGAACGACACCGACCACACTTGAGCATGGGCACGATTTGCAGCCTCAACGAGTATATCCTGAAGCTTTGGTACGTTCGTAATCGTATCATCGCAACCAGAAACTTCAACTATATAGTGAACACCTTTTGGGGACAATTTAGAATCTCAACCTCCTGAAATTAATGAATTAACGCGGAAATTCTATCACACCTTACAAAATTCCCTTATGTTAGAATTAAGCATTCACACAACAGGAGATAAGAAATCATGAACTTCACAAAAATGCATGGCTGTCAAAATGACTTTGTATTCATAAATTGCATGAACGAAAATTTATCACAGTTTGACCTCAATGACCTTGCGCGCAGATTATGCGATAGACGTTTGGGAGTCGGGGCTGATGGCTTGATACTCGTTAGACCTTCAGATAAGGCTGACGCTTTCATGCAGATATTCAACGCTGATGGCTCGGAAGATACTATGTGCGGAAATGGCATTCGTTGCACGGCTAAATACGTCTACGACCACAACATAATCCCCGCTGAACGTTCTCACACGTCAATAGATACTGCGGACGGCGTTAAGGAAATTGACCTCACTATCAACAACGGCAAAGTAGAAATCGCTAGGGTAAACATGGGCATTCCACGAATTACCAGCAAACTTCCCGAAGCTATCAACGTCAACGGACTCGACCTGAAATTTTACGGCATTGATGACGGAACCGACCACGCTGTGTATTTCATTGAGGATAACCCCGCGATCAACGGCATAAACTCCTGGGCGGACTCCGACTTCGCAAAACTCGGCGTATATTTCGAAACTCATGAACGCTTCCCAAACCGTACAAGCTCCGATTTCATAGAGATAATCTCACGCAACGAAATTAACATGAGAGTCTTTGAGCGTGGCTGCGGCGAAACTATGGCATGTGGAACGGGGGCTACTGCGTCTGTGTTTGCGGGCGTGCTATCTGGAAAACTTGATAACAACGTGCTTGTTCACTTACGCGGAGGCGACCTACGAATCGAAGTTGACGGCGGTAAATGCTGCTACTTAATCGGCCCGGCTGTTGAAGTGTTCGCTGGGGAATTTTAGCATGGATAATTTCGAAAAGCTTGCGGCTCTCTTCCCGAACGCTATCACAGAGACGACTAACGACAAAGGCGAAGTTGTTAGAGCTGTTGACGCTGATATATTGAGGCAAGAAATTGGAGCAGAAGTTATTGAGGGCAGAACATTGCGTTACGAGTTCAACTGGCCCGACAAAGACAAAGCCCTAAGCCTAGCCAACACACTCACCGACAAAGCACTACGACTTGACCGCGATAAATCAACAGGACGTGACGGCACCCCGCGCAACATTGACTCGGAAAACGTTTACATTGAGGGCGATAACCTTGACGCTTTGCAAATCTTGCGACAAACTTACATGAGCAGAGTCAAAATGATCTACATAGACCCACCGTACAACACCGGCAACGACTTTATCTACAACGACAACTTCACGATCTCAACCGACGACTAC
>CAJOGG010000134.1 GCA_905234205.1 uncultured Synergistales bacterium
CGGTTGAGATCGTGAAGTGGTCGTTGTAGATGAAGTCGTTGCCGGTGTTGTAGGGAGGGTCTATGTAGATCATTTTGACTCTGCACATGTAAGTTTGTCGCAAGATTTGCAAAGCGTCAAGGTTATCGCCCTCAATGTAAACGTTCTCTGTATCAATGTTGCGCGGGGTGCCGTCTCTGCCTGTTGATTTATCGCGGTCAAGTCGTAATGCTTTATCGGTGAGAGTGTTGGCTAACTTCAGGGCTTTGTCTTTGTCGGGCCAGTTGAACTCGTAACGCAATGTTCTGCCCTCAATCGTCGCGCCAAGTTCTTGCCTTAATACGTCAAAGTCTACCGCTTGAATGACTTCGCCGGCCTCGTTGATTGTCTCTGTGATGGCGTTGGGAAAAAGTGAGGCCAGCTTCTTAATGTTATCGCCGGCCAAATTTTGATTATCCATGTTCAATTAATAAGCTAACTTGTAAATTTCCAACACGTCTTCGGGCGCAAGAGCCTTCAATACTCCGAAAGTTTGTCCCTTTGAGGCATTCGCGGCTATGTTCTCGATATCGTCTTCCTTGATGCCAAGTTCACGCAATGTTGTTGGTGATTTAACGTCCTTGAAGAAGTCCTCAAGAGCTTCGATAGCGTCAAGAGCTTTTTCCTCGTCCGATCCGTCGTAAATATCGAAAACGTTTTCAGCGAGTCTAGCGAAAGGCACCGGGTTATCCTCGTAGCAATAACGAGCCCACGCAGGCATTACAACCGACAATGAAGCACCATGTGGAACGCCAAACAACAAGCTTAACGAATGTCCCATTCTGTGTGAGGAGAAATCCCCGCGAGTAGCACGTCCGACCGATAAGAATCCGTTGTGGGCCATCATTCCGGCTAAAGCATATTCCGCGCGTAACTCGTAGTCCTTTGGATTCTCAAGCAGGTCAGGTAACACTCTCATCATTGTACGAATCAACGTATAGCACTGGTCATCAATCAATTCTGAACCTTCATCGCCATCAAGCACGCGTTCAAGAATGTGGGCAATAATATCGACGCCGCCGTAAATGGTTTGTTTTTCGGGCAGAGTAATCTGGAACGTTGGATCGATCACGGAAACTTTCGGGTAAATTAAGTCGGTTGTTATAGAAGTTTTCGCGCCTTTGTCAGGGTTGCTAATGACAGCAATTTTGTTGGCCTCACTAGCCGCCGCCGAAGCCGTTAATATTCCGTAAATCGGGAGAGCTTTTGTGGGGGTCGCGCTCTTGTCGAAGAAGTCCCAGACGTCGCCATCGTAACATGATCCCACAGCGATAGCCTTGGCCGTATCAAACGCACTTCCGCCACCTATAGGCATGATTGAATTAATTCCGCCAGCCTTTACCCTTGCTATTCCTTCACGTACTTTGTCAATTTTTGGGTTAGGTTTAATGTCGTTGACCTCGGAAAACTTTATGCCCAAATTCGTAAGCATTTCCGTAGCTTGAGCATAGGCACCGCTCTTGAAAGTACCCTTGCCACCGTAGACTAATAACACACCTTTGACGTTATCGGCTTTGAGATAATTAGCTAGTTCTTTCACAGTATCTTGACCAAATAAAATAGCTGTTGGATTTTGCCAGAAAAAGTTTTGCATTATATCACCTGCATTCAAAAAATTTTGCTAATATTTTCGCATACATAGCGCACGCGTGTAAAATCTCCCTGAATATATTAGAATCATGCCAACCAAAAATTTTAGGAGTAAATTAGAATATGGAAAGCAGGTTTGAATTTCTCGAACATCAATACCCAAAACTTGCAGAGTATGGGAAGAAGGCTGAAGAAGCTTTTACTAACGATAACAACATAGCATTGCTGAACCTTGGAAGAGTCGCTGAAACTATCATAAAGAGTTTGTGCGAGGCTAACAACATTTCAATCAACGGGCCAAACGATGACTTGACGCAGGAATTATTTGACAACGATATAATCGACTCTGACATATGCCGAAAACTTGACGAGCTTACGGAGATTGAGGACGAAGCAATTAACGACGAATGTGACTCGGAGATAGCATGTTCAAGACTCATGACGACGGCGCAAGAATTGTGCGAATGGTTTGTGCAGCAACATAACGAGGGCAAATTTGAATTCTTGGCCGACTTGTTCCCCCCTGATAAATCTGTGCCAATGCTTGCGAATTTGACGGAGATAGGGCGCGAAGCTGAAGAGAATTTATTTGCGAATACACGTTACTGCTTAATATGTATCGGAGATATTGGCGAGGCGATTGTAGATTTCTTAATCAGGGAGAATAATTTAGAGACTCACGAACGCGATCAGATATTCAGGATTAACAAATTAAGTGAGGCTTACATAATCGGCGAGGACATACGGGAAATACTTCACGATTTAAGAATGACTCGCAACAAGGCTGTACACAATAGATACGACGATAATTATATTTCAGAGAGCGAAGGAAAAAGATTACTCGATAAAGCTTTAGAGTTGTGCATATGGTTATTCAAGATCGTTATGAAGCCCGGCTATATCGTCAAAGCAAGAGTTGTTGACCAGGACGGCGAGAAGCTGAATGTGTTAATAGGCTCAATCCCCGCCACAGTGCCATTAAGTGAAATTGATCCACCAGACGATAACAGCGAGAATTATTCGTACGTTAAGGGCAGAAAATACATCTTCAAAGTGTTAGACAAAGAGGGCGACAAAATAACACTGACTCCCAACTAAGCCGATCACGATTACAATCTTTCAATCTCACAGCTTTATGGAAAGTACGAAGTGGGCCAAGACGTTCACGTTTATATCAAGCGCATAAGCAATTCTTCCGGGGCAATAGTGCAGCTTAAGGACGAACTCGAAGCGATAATCCCTCCTCACGAAATAGGCCGACGACTTTACGATTACGACGAGAATAACAAGAAGCAAATTCATTATGAGGCTACAGCGCGTGTAAAGTGGTTTGATTGGACGCAATATCCGCCAATGCTTTTATCGTTGAAGGACGTTGAGCGAGAAGAGCCAAGGAGGCGCAGAAAAACTAAGACTTGGGAGCAAAGTAAATCCACAAAGAAGAAATTCGTAGCTAAGGACTTGAACTTTTTAGCGTTGTGTAAAATCGCAAGCTATGAAGATATTCGTGAAGCCCTTGACGACGAGGCTAACCCCAACGCAAAGAATCGCCATAAGACCACAGCATTAATGACAGCGGCACAATTTAACAAGGATAAACGAGTGATTGAGGCATTGCTTGACGACGGCGCAGAGATTGACGCGAAGAACCACAACGGGAACACGGCTTTAATTTTTGCGGCTATGAATAATTCTCCGGAGGTCGTGAAAGTTTTGTTGGATAGGGGCGCGGATATTACGATACTCAACAACGAAAAAAGGGACGCGTTATTTTACGCGAAGGCCAACAAGAATCTCAACAGCACCGACGTAATTAAACTCTTAACTCCAGAACCAGAATCAAAACCAGAAGCTAAAGTTGCCCCGACTGCTAACCCGAGCGAAGCTTTATTGAAGGCATGCGGCCAAGGGAAATTCGATAAAGCCATGGAAGCATTGAACGCTGGCGCCGACGTAAACGCATCGAGTCACAACAATAAATCTACGCCGTTGATAATAGCCTCACAGTTTGGGCATTTGGATCTCGTTAATTTATTGCTGGAAAGAGGAGCCGATGTTAACGCAAAGAACGGGAGCGGGAACACAGCTTTACACCTTGCTATTTTATATAACTCGTCGGACGTGGTCATGGCCTTAATAAACGCTGGAGCCGATATTGACGCGGTTAATAACAAGAACGTGAGCGCGCTTGATATTTTGCCAACTACAAAGAAGCTCAAAGGTACGGACGCATGGAAGGCTTTAATGAAACATAAATTGCAGCCCTCATTCCTCAAGTTATGCCGTTCAGGGAGCGTGGAAGAGATTAACGAGGCTATTGAAGCTGGTGTGAACGTCAACGCGAGCAATAAAATTTCAGCGACGGCTTTAATATTTGCGGCAAAGGAGAACACCCCGGAGGTTGTGGAGCTTTTAGTGAAGGCCGGGGCGGAATTAGACTCCCAAGATATTTACGGGAACACAGCATTAATTTACGCGACGTCGTACAATTCTGAAGAGGTCGTGAAAGTTTTACTTGATTCGGGGGCAAGCACAAACGTTATAAATATTCAGGGCTATAAAGCTCTTGATTACGCAAAACAAAATTACAGGCTTGCAGATTCTGACGTGCTCACGAAATTGAGCGAATAACCCTACAGGGATTCCCTGCGGCAAAACTATCCGGCGGTACATCATGAGTAACAACACTACCAGCTCCTATAACACTGCCGGAACCTATTTTCACGCCCCCTAAGACAGTAACGTTAGAGGCCAGCCAACAATTATCGCCGATCACAATGGGCTTGCCAGCTTCTAAAAGTTTATTGCGTTCTTGCCATTTAAGCGGGTGTACAGGAGTCAAGAGTGAACAGCCTGTGCCGATCATGACGTTGTCGCCAATAGTAACGGGACAAACATCAAGCACAGTGAAATTGAAGTTAGCATAGAAATTTTTCCCGATGAAAGTGTTCACGCCGTAATCAAAAAATATCGGGCCTTGCATATAAATTTCTTCTTCGTCAAACGTAGGTAATAGCTCCCTAAGAATTGCACAGCGGGCTTCCTCGTCTGTCTCACAAAGCTGATTGTGTGCCTTGTGCCTCAAAGCTACTAGTTCATCATCGCCAGGGTTATAGAGTTCTCCGGCTGTCATTTTTTCGCGTTCTGTCATAGAGTTCACGTGCCTTTCTAAAAATATAAAACCCTAAAAAAATACTTCCCTAAAACTTTTAGAGAAGTACCTTAAGATCTAAATAGTATAGACGATTTGTAAGTCGCGGATTATCTGGTGGAGATAAGGCATAAGTGAACAAAACCACGACCATAACCTATTCGCACTTTGCAGATTTTTATTTCGCGCCGGCTCTTGTTAGAAGCCTTATGCATTCGTTCCAATCACGTATCAAATCATTACTGCCATTGTTTCGCCTGACGTATTCCAGCATAGATTTAGCATACTGCAGAGCGGATACAGGCCCCCCAGAAAAGCACTTTCCTTTGTTGACATCAGCACCGGCTTTTATCAAATATTCGATTGCTTCAAGGTTGGGCCGAACTGAGAGCTCGCCGCCTTGTACAGCCACACTTAAAGCCGTATACTTAAAAGTGCTGTCTCCTGATGCAGCATTTATGTATGTGCCAGCCTCGAGCAAGGCTTTTAACGCTGGGATATTATTATTTTGAGCCGCATACATTAGAGCATTCATCCCATACTGGTCAAATTTATCTTCAACACCTGCGTCGATGAGAGCCTCTATAACTTTAGCATCTTTATTGAGTTTTGCAGCTTGAAAAAGAGGATTACTTCCAGCACCAATTCCCAGCTCTATTAATTTTTTTACGACTTGCGCATTATTATAGCAGCCACATTAAGAAGCCCAGACATTTGATAGTCTTCAAGCTCTCCATGTCCAAGATAAACTAAAGCTGCAATAACATCCGGGTCTGGATTGTATTTTGCTGCAAGTTCATACATACGGTAGTACTTAACGTCAAAATCAAGTCCGGCATCAAATAGAGCCTTGACCACGCTGAAATTGTGCTTCTTGAGGATATACTCTGCAGCAGAGTTCCCTTCTTGGTCACGAGCGTTAGGGTTTGCTCCGTTTTTCAGAGCTTTGATAATTTCCTGGCCTGAGCCTTGTGCGCAAAGTTCCAGAAATTCGCGGTCTGCATGCGCTTTGTCTGCGTTTTTGAATCTAGCTGCCTCTGAAGCCTGAGATGCTATAATCACAACTAATAACATACAAATTGTTACTTTTGAAAAACTTTTCATTTTCACATACTATCTCCTAATGTCTGCACCATATCTAATTGTTCATAAGCTCCCTGATGTCCTAGTTTAGCCACCTGCAGCCAATATTGAACAACAGCTTCTCTGGCTCGCATTTGACGTGCTTGTTCATCAGCTTCCTTTCTCCTAATAGCGTTCCTATCATCATTTTAGGATATGTTTGGGCTACGAGGTCTTGAGTAATCCCATTCCTTATTACCTAATTCATAATAGCCTTGGGCAGCCTGCGCTCTTTCTGCCGGATCTGCTGAACTTGCGAGCGCCTCTAATTTTGCTAGACGCTTTCTACGGGCTTGCTCATCATAGTGTCTCGCCACAAAATGAAACACGCAT
>CAJOGG010000135.1 GCA_905234205.1 uncultured Synergistales bacterium
GCTGCTCTTGTTCATTAATTTCAGGTAAAACCAGCTCTGAAACCTCTTCTTCAACAACCGGATCTTCAGTCAACGTTTCTTGCTCCTGCTCTTCTTGTAAACTCTCGTCAAGTTTTTCCTCCATGGTCTGGAAAGCGTCAACTAATTCTTCATCATTATCCCCAGGACCTTCAGGCAATAAATCGAAATCGGCTTCATTAGTTTCGCCCTGTTCTTCTTGGGATTCTTGTTCTTGTTCAGTAACTATTTCTTGCTCATCTGCTTCTGCAGCCTCTGTTTGTTCTTCATGTTCATCAATTACTGCTGCCAAGTCCTCAATCTTGACAGCGTCTTCATCAACAGGCGGGAGTGTAACGCTCTCATCAACTGGTAAGTCCTCGAACTCCTTGCCATTCTGAACAACAGGAATAAATATCGCCACAACCTTTGTATTTTTCCCGTTGCCTTTAGCATCATTGATGGCCTTCACGACCTCGTTATATAACCATGAATGAGGCTTGCCGTCTTGATGTTTGATTACTGACTTTATTTCTACTTCTGCTTCTTGTTCTTCTTCTTGCTCTGGTGTATCAACTGTCTTAGCCTTTTGTTGCATTGGTTTAGCTCCAAGGAATCTGTCTGCAGAAAATTTTCCCGTGTTAGGATTCATGCTTGAGGTTAAACGGCGTCTAACGTTCTCTTCAAGGCTAAGTTCGCTTATATTCTCTTCAGGTTCCCCCTGTTCCTTACGCCATTCCGCCACGTGCATATCTATGACAGAATGAATGTTTTCAAGCCCCTTAAACGTTCGCATCGTTAGCTTCGTCCTCTTTTCCTTCGTCAGCTTTCTTCAAAGTCCATACTTCGCCCATATCCTCTACACCGTTGCTCAATTTCTCAATAGCCTTCAAAATTTTCTCGTACAACTGTTCGTAAGGCTGTCTTGAGTTTGCCATAAGACCAGTTGACCACACACGCCCAGACGTGATATTAAACGGTATACGCTTATGTAACGGAAGTTCTTCGGCCACGGGATAATTACGTTCGCTGATAATCTGGTTGGCGATCTTGCTCATTGATGAAGTGTCGTAGCCAAGTTTTACTAATGGGAGTTGAGCTTTCTCTTTGCCTGACTTCTTAGCAGTTGAGTACATGACGCCCAAATTTGACAACGAGAAGAAATCCGGTCTCACTGGTACAACGACTATATCAGAGAAATCTATTGCGTGTTTAGAGTCTTCGTCTAAGTTCGGAGGACAATCTATTACGATCCATTCTTCGGCGGCACCTGCGTCATCGTCTTCGAGGGTGTTTTTAATTCGTAGTGAGTCTTTAAAATAGTTCTTCATGAAGCCTAATGCGTCAGAAAAATTTCTTGAGGGGTCAAGGTCAATCGCAAGAACTTTATTGTGTCTAACAAGCGCTATTTGTGCAAGTATCACTGCTATAGTGGTCTTACCTACTCCGCCTTTACGATTCAAAACTGCCACTGCAATTTTCGACATTTCATTTATCACCTGTACTAAAAATTTTATCTCAATTATTCTGCATATTATAGCAAGCCGGCGAATTGAATATACTAATTTCTCAATAAGCACATTATCCTTGACAAGTCGGGGGGGGGTTCAACTTATAATTCTTTGCAAGAAAGGAGGATACATTGAGATACAACAAGTTTTTAAGATTTATATTGATGGCGTTAATAGTCGCGGTGGTTATGTTCAGTTATCGCTACGATTTGATGTCTTTGTTCTGCAAACTCGTTTGTAAAGATATAACGTGGAACGAAATAGTAATGACCACAGAAAAATTCCAAGGACGATACGTAAAAATTTCAGGTGAAGTTTCGAAGGTGCTGAAGAGTGACGATTTTTTCCTGCTGAATGTTCAAGAAGAACACACAGGCTTTGGCAAATTGGCAGCGATAATTTTACCAAGGGACAAGCACAGAATTAACACTAGCGACATTGTAAAGCTTTACGGAAAATTTCGAGGGATTGATGAAAAGATAGGGTTGCCTTTGATGTGGGTGTATCACTGCGAGAAAGAAGGCAATGAAGTTGAATAAGGCAAAGAATGGCGACGTAATCAAGGTAAATCGTACAATGTTGGGCATGAGTGTATATTGTCATTACGCAGTGTACGTCGAAACACCTGACGGGCCTCACGCTATTCATTACACAGAAGGCGGCGAAAACAGCGATTTCAAAGGGGTTGTGCGGGAGACATCGTTGGAAGAATTTACGCAAGGAAACGCTTATGACGTGAAAAAATTTGATAAACGCAAATTCCCAAGAGTTTATTCAGGTGATGAAACAGTTGCTCGTGCAAGAAGTCATATCGGAGAGGAAGAATATGATCTGCTGGAGAACAACTGCGAGCATTTCGCCACATGGTGCAAAACGGGTAGAAGAGATTCTGGACAGGCAAAATTGGCGGAATTTCTTGCTATGCCGTTAAAAATATTCAAGGAGGTATAAATTTATGACAAGGTACGAGAAGAAGAAGTGTCATGCGATTATTCACGGTGCTTCGGTAGCTGCTGCTGGAGGTGGAGCACTGCCGATCCCAGGCCCAGATACTATCCCAATCACTGGAGCACAGGTAGCAATGGTAATTTCATTGGGACAAGTATTTGACAAGGCCTTGACCGAATTGGAAGCGAAAGATCTTATTGGAACATTTAGTGCAGCACTTTTCGGGCGTTTGATAGCTAAAGGTTTAACGACTTGGATACCGGGATTAGGTACTGCCATTAATGCTGCAGTAGCCGGGTTACTCACTGAATGGATAGGGTGGTACGCTGCTGAACAATTTGATAAAGAGCGCGAAGTTATTTACGCTGTGAAAGATTAAGAAAGGAGGTAGATAACTATGGAAGATACATACATAATGATTATTGGTGAAGGTAGCGATGATGAATTATGGCCAGAAGACGACATCATCGAATACGATTTTGGTGACGGTGAAATCCTTAGGGTTTATGGCTAGGAGGAAATAATGCGAGTAAGTCTTGAAATTTTGAAGCCGGGCGATTCGGTTTTCAGCGTGTGGGATTCTCATGTTGCAGTCAAGAAACCGTCGGGAGAAGTGGAAATTTTCCAGTACTATCTTGACAAGGAGAACTTCCCAAGATTGTCAGAAGGCACTATTCTTGTCACGTTCGGGGACGGCGTTGTAAGAACGACAGTGAATGAACATGATGAAGATGAAGCAATCGAAGTAACAACGTTTTAACGGGAGGATTCGCAATGGCAAAAAAACCAAGAGATCATTTTGTGAATGCACAAATAGATAATTTAACCAGTAAACAAGCACACAGAGTTGCAATAGGGATTCAGAAAGCAGTACGTGAAGCAGCCCCTGAAGCACATGGTCGCGTTGAAAATATAAAACGTGGGAACGTCCTTGACGGTGTTAAAAAATTTTTCAACCCTAAAGAGTTAGGCAGCGGAGATTAACATGGCTAGATCAAGAGCACACAGGATAGTCCAGAAATTAGGCAAGATTCGCGACGATTACACTTGCGCGTTTTGTGGGGACGAAGCAGATTATAAATATCAAGTTGAAGGCCATCACATCATCGAATATCATGAAGGCGGCCCGGCAGCTCTCGAGAACATCGTAACGCTTTGTCATCATTGTCATGATGCATATCACGCCGGCGAACTCGATTTAGACATAATCTGCTGGTAAACTTACAAAGTCTCCTGCTTTTACCGGCGGGAGATTTTATTTCCCCTTCATCATTATCAGGATTGACGCAAGAACTATCGCAATCCCGGCAAAATTCATTACGCCAAGCTCTTCACCGTATACAAGCATTCCTATTAGCACGGCCGTAACTGGTTCAATCGAAGCTATAACGGGAACACGACTCGAGTCACTAATTCTTCTCAAGCCGTTATAATACACAACATAAGCTAGCGACGTAGGAATTAATCCATAAAGAAATCCTGTGCCTAAAATTTTCGCGTCAAGATTTATACTTGGCCTCATGAATATAATCAAGAATATCGTTGCAAATAAATAGCTGTAAGTGTTGAAGCACGTCGCGTCGGTTTTATCTCCAGCAGCCTTGCCGATTATTGCCGCCATTCCATAACAAAATCCCGTCCCTATTCCCGCAACTAAACCCAACAACGAGAAATTAATATCCCCGAAAATATTTCCGCCCGTTACAGTCAAGATACAGCCGACTATATTTACAACCAACGCAAAAATTTTTCGCCCCGTGATTCGTTCGTGAAAGATTAGTCTTGAAGCTAGAGCCGTGAAAACCGGAGCAGTGTACATTAATACGCAAGCTATAGCCATTCCGTTGAGCTTGATTGACGTTGTGTAACAGATATTCTGCATTCCATGACATACAAGCCCGAATAACGCGCAGAACAGCAAAACTTTTTTGTCACGAATAATAATCCCGCAACCATGTTTTATTAACGAGAACGCCAGCATAATCACGAAAGCAAACGCCATACGCAAGCAGCATGTTAAAGCCGAGTCAGCTCCGAACGCCGCCAACGTCTTCACGAAAATTCCGATCGTTCCCCACAGAAGACCAGCAGTAAAAATATATAGCATTATTGAGTTACATTTTGTTAGCTTTGAAGTTCTTTACGCCTAGAATAAATTTCATGACCTTACGATAATCTTTCATCTTGTTGGCTTCGACTCCTGAACTTACATTCAACGCATAAGGCTGCGGAGTTACGATCATGGCTCTATTCAGGTTCTCGGGAGTCAATCCTCCTGACAAGAAATATTTTCTGCGCACATTCCCTAACAATGACCAGTCAAAAGTTCTTCCGTCGCCAGCGTTTCCTCCGTCAAGCATAACGTAATCTGCCGTTGAGTACAAAGCTTTTTCCGCGTCCATAGGTTTAGCTACTTTGTAGACTTTCATTATCGGGCACCTGATATACTCACGAAGAGCAGCTATATATTCCGCGGTTTCGTCGCCGTGTAACTGAACCATATCGAGCCCAGCAACTTCAACACACATAGCCACACTTTTAAGCGAATGATTAGCGAACACTCCAACGGATCTAATGCCAGGACGTAATTTCGAGCGCAATAACCCCGCATGTTCTGGAGCTATAAAGTGACGACTCTTGCTTACGAACACGAAGCCAACAAAATCCGGGACTAACTCGTTCATTATTCCTATTTCTACTTCATGGCAGATCCCACAAATTTTTACTTTCGTCATTGATACGTCCCTCACATATATAATAAAAGCAGAGCCCGAATTTTATAGTTCAAGCCCTGCCGAAATTATATCAGGTTAATTTTTAATCCTTGACTAACTGAACATCAGGCTCACTCGGAAGTCTGAACAACGGAATGAATCTATCAAGGCCCGTGAGTGTCAACAGCAGCATAGAAAGCACTGCGATCCATGCTAAATAGTTGTGCATGATAATATCAATAATACTCACCGTACCCTGCATCATTGGGTAAACTGCGTAAGCTATGCCAAGGTAGAACGCCATATACACGTGCCACGGAATTAACTGTGATCCGAAAACTCCCATAGCGTCGGCGAAGGTTGCGTTGCGCAATGCGAGCTTGTACATAGCTTTTTCATCGCCCTTAATGTGTTTCACGGTCAAGTCTTTGATTATCGGGCTTATGGTTACGATCTGTGCCATTTCGTCAGCAAGCGCAGCATTTCCCAACAAACATAATAAACCGTTCGCGAACATTAATTGCTTTACAGAGTGTACGCACTTCAACACGAATTTCGCTATAGCTCCGAAAGCGTCCATACGTCCCATGACTCCTCCGAAAGCTCCGATCCATAGCATCATGACAACGACCCAACTTCCAGCGTCGGCAAAACTTGACTGAATCATTTCCAGGAATTTCGATAAATCTGTAACTGTCCCGGCAATGTAACCGAATATCAACGAGCCAACGATACCAGCGAACAAACATACAAGCGTTTCCGTTCCGATAGCAGCAAGCACAAGCACAGCCACCAACGGAATGACCATGTAATAAGGCACGCCAGCTTTGACTTGATTCAATAACGTAACAGCCGCCGGTCTCTTCTCCTCAAGCGCGGCCCAAACTGTATCGGGGATTTGTGCAATAGCCTCGCTAGCATTTCCAACAGTGTCAGGTAATCCCATGCTTACAGCCGCGTAATAAAATGCCACAGCGCCACAAACAAGGCATAAGAACGACCACACGCCCTGATGTCTGACTCTGTCAACGATCTTAACACCCTGTAAACTTGAACTTACAACCGTTGTATCTGAAATTAAGCCTATGTTATCTCCGAAGCATGAGCCGCCGGCTATTGCTGAAACCGTCAACACAACACTGCCGCCAACAATGTGATTGAGCCACAAGAAAATCGGAGCGCAGGCCGCAAATGTTCCCCATGAAGTTCCCGTTGCGATTGATAATATTGCTGTAACGAGTAAAGCTGTAACCGCCACTAACTTTGCTGTGAGGCCAAGTGATAAAGCCATGTTGATTATCGAAGCAGCTACTCCCGTCTCCATAAAACACGAAGCAACAGCATAAGCCATTTGCAGAATCAAGAATACCCATAAAATGTGCTTCATGTTTTCAGCCGCAGAGTCCATTAAATCTTTGAAACGAACACGAGCGAATATCATTCCGATCAATAACGCGTATACTAATGAAAGAGGAGCCGCAAGAAGAATATCAAGCCCAAGCCTCATTAATATTCCAAGCACGAGAACAGGACTTAACTTAATCAAAGCTAACATGATTTGTATAATCACTCCTGAATAATAAAAATTTTTTCACAATTTTATCAGCAATTTACAAAAGGGGGAATAATTTCATGAGGGTATTATTTATTAACGTATGGTGCGGAGTTGGAAGTCATGGCAAAATAGCAGCTGAACAAGCAGACAAATTCACGCGCGAGGGCCATGAAGTCAAGATAGCTTACGGAAGAACTTCACGTGTGCCAGACAAGTATAAGCATTACGCAATCAGAATAGGCTCGAGCTTTGATACACATGCTCATGCCTTAATGACTCGCTTGACGGACAAACACGGCTTTTATTCACAAAACGCAACACGAAAATTTTTGTGCTGGGCTGATGAGTTCGACCCGGATTTATTATGGCTACATAATATTCACGGCTATTACATAAACATTGAGCTATTATTCAACTGGATTAAATCCCGGCCAAGCATGAAAGTTTTCTGGACGCTTCACGATTGTTGGAGCTTCACAGGTCATTGTGCTTGGGCTTTCTGTGACAAGTGGCGGACTCATTGCGATGAATGCCAATACATTAAAGAATATCCAACTAGTATTCACGATAACAGTTACGAAAATTTTGAGCGCAAGAAAGATTTATTTACGGGCGTAAAAGATATGACGCTGATAACTCCGTCGCAATGGCTGGCTGATCTCGTTAAGCAAAGTTTCATGAATGAATATCCCGTTGAAGTTCGTTACAACACCATTGACATGAATATATTCAAGCCTACTACTTCAAATTTCAGAGAGAAATATAACCTCGTGAACAAGACAATAATTTTGGGAGTCGCAAGCTTATGGGAGGAACGCAAGGGCCTTGGTGATTTCATAAAGCTGAATGAATCTCTTGACCATGAAAAATTTGTGATCGTACTCGTGGGAATTAAGCCGGAGCAGAAAAAATTATTGCCGCAAAATATTATCGCCATTGCCCGCACAAACAATCAAGCAGAACTCGCAGAGATTTACACAGCCGCCGACGTGTTCTTTAATCCGACGTACCAGGACAATTTCCCAACAGTAAATCTTGAAGCCGAAGCCTGCGGGACTCCTGTTATAACTTATGACACAGGGGGAAGCTCCGAAACGATTCGTAAGCCCGAGTCAATCGTCGTTAAGCCTGGAGATCTTGAGGCCGTAAAAAATTTTCTCGCCACGAACTTTCCCGCAAAGCATGAAGAATCTTGACGTACAGATCAGGGACTCGTTCTCGTAATTCAGCAATGAACTCCCGAGTCTCTTGTCTGTTCGTGTGACCAGCATAAGGGCAAGCACTCGGAATTATTGGCAACTCTAACCGCTTGGCCTCGTCAATGATTGCTGCTTCTGTTGACAACACCAACGGCCTTATCACAGTTACGTTAGTTCGTGACATGTAA
>CAJOGG010000136.1 GCA_905234205.1 uncultured Synergistales bacterium
CTGATCAGGAACGTGCCTTGGCTCTTGAGTCAAAAGTTGGAAGCAGAGGCGGAGAACTGGACTATTCACTTTTGCTTGATGGCTTAACTGAAGAGCGCGAGCAGGGAATCACGATTGATGTAGCTTACAGATATTTTACGACCGATGTAAGGAGTTTTATTGTTGCGGACACTCCAGGCCACGAGGAATATACGCGGAATATGGCTGTAGGTGCATCTAATGCTGAACTTGCGGTGATTCTCATTGACGCTCAACAAGGTGTGCTGCTCCAGACAAGACGTCACGCACGAATCTGTTCAATTATGGGCATAAATCATTTTGTCTTTGCCGTAAATAAAATGGACTTGGTGAAATACGACGAGAAAGTCTTCAATCGAATTGCTGGTGAAATACGAGAGCTATTACTCCCGAACGTGAAAATCATTCCCGTATCAGCAACTGAAGGCGACAATATTTCCGAACTGTCCGACAACATGAGATGGTACAAGGGTGAAACTTTGCTTGCTTATCTCGAAAATGTTGATATCAACGACTACATGGAAGAAGACGGATTTTATTTGCCTGTTCAACGAGTATGCAGGCCCGATCACTCGTTCAGGGGATTTCAGGGACAAATCGAGAGCGGCTGTATGAGTGTCGGTGATGAAGTTTCAGTATTGCCGAACTGCGAGAAAGCTCACGTCAGAAAGATTTTTGTCGGGGATCGTGATTCAGAACAAGCCGTAAGAGGCCAGGCTGTAACATTACAGTTAGATCGTGAAATTGATGTATCACGAGGCTCTGTTATTGAACGTGAATCAGGACTTGAGATAGCAGACTCAATAACAGCTACGTTAATATGGTTTGATGATACGTCGCTTAACAACGGCAGCAGCTTTTTTGTGAAGCTCGGCACCAATTTAATCCCCGGCATCGTTGAGAAGATATTGCATGTAGTTGATGTAAACACCGGGGAATTTCACAATACTGACACCGTAGAGAAAAACGAGATAGCACTTTGCAGAATTTCATTCACTGACAAAATTACCATAGACAAATTCAACAGGCATAAAACTATGGGCGAATTGATTTTGATTGATCGTGTTACTTTTATGACGAGTGCCTGCGGTGTTGTTGAGAGCTACGATAAGCACGAATTAGTCACGGAGAATCGAATCAGTGCAAAAACTCGAAGTGCAGCAATGGGTCAGCGAGCAGTAACTGTGATATTCAGGAAGGAAGACGGCTTTACGTTAGAACAGCTTGAAATTTTCGAGAAAAGATTAATTCTCAACGGACGACACACTTATTTGCTTGAGGCTGAAACTATTTCTGACACTGTAACCCTGCGTGAACTCGTTAAGCACTTGAACAAGGCTGGACTGGTCGTGCTGCTTCTGACTGATAATTTTATCCCCGAGAATGAAACTCGCACGATTATTTATTCCAAGAAGGGGCGCGACGAACACAGCGTAGTTGATTTTGTCAGGAAAGTTTCGTCATATGATTACGATATTTCGGATAAAGCACTGTACATTTGAGGTAACTATCATGAACTTTAACACAGAATTATTACACGGCTCCGCAGTATCGCATTATTCACAAAAAGAGATTCTCCCGCCGATCTCGCAGGTAAGTGCCTTCAAGTATGACAGCATGGAAGAGCTTGAAAAAGTTTTCGCACATAAGGCTATGGGTTATGCTTACACACGAATAGGCAACCCCACTTTGACGGCATTTGAGAATCGAATGAAATCTCTCGAGTGCGGTGCAAATGCGGTTTCATGTTCAAGTGGAATGTCAGCTATAACGCTCTCGCTTCTGGCTTTGTGTAACAGCGGCGATGAAATTATTGTGGGCAAAGGACTCTATGGAGGAACGATAAATCTATTTCACGACCTTGAGAAATTTGGGATTCACACAGTATTTGCAAACGACATGACAGCCGAAGGGATAAAGCCTCTAATCTCTGACAAGACCAGAGCAATTTTCGGTGAACTCATAAGTAATCCGGCATTGAACATTCTTGACGTTAGGGGAGTTGCAAAAGCTGCAAATGAAGCTGGTGTTCCTTTAATTGTTGACTCTACAACTGCGACTCCGTTTATAGCAAGACCGATTGAACTTGGAGCAAACATAGTTATTCATTCGACCTCGAAATATATCAACGGCGGAGGAAATTCGATAGGCGGAATAATAATTGACGGCGGAAATTTTGCTTGGGACTTTGACAAACACACTTCGATTTCAGAGTTTCGCAAGTACGGTAAGATGGCATTCTCAATCAGATTGCGTACAGACATTTGGGAAAATTTCGGCTGCTGTATGTCTCCTGTGAATGCATTTCTGAATTATATCGGGCTGGACACTTTGGGGCTTCGTATGGAAAGAATCTGCGCAAACGCTGATGCCCTTGCACACGCTTTGAATGAGATTGACGGCATCGAGGTAAATTATCTCTCACTCCCTCACCATAAATTTCATGGTTATTTTGAGTCCATGCTTAACGGTTTGGGCGGAGGGATATTGACATTCCGTGCAGGTTCTAAGGGAAAGGCGTTCAGAATAATCAATTCCCTTAAATGCGCAATGATAGCAAGCAACATCGGGGACTTGAGAACACTTGTTATTCACCCGGCCTCTACGCTTTATGCTCACACACCCAAGGAGGAAATGGAAGCCGCAGGAGTTTACGATGACACAATCAGAGTCAGCGTCGGTATAGAAGATGTGAACGACTTAATAAATGATTTCAAGACGGCCATACAAGAATCGAAAGGAGAATAAATTATGCTCATCACGGTATCAGGCGAGAAGAAGGAATATGCGGAAGGACTTACGGTAACAGAACTTATCGCACAAGAGAAGGTAGAAATGCTGGAGTATGTAACAGTTTCGCTCAACGAAGAATTTTTGCAGCGGGAAAATTTTGACAACCAGAAATTGAATGATGGCGATGTCGTTGAGTTTCTCTACTTCATGGGGGGAGGAAAATAATATGGCATTCACTAATGAACAGCTTGAACGATACTCAAGGCATATAATTCTGAAGGAAATCGGCGTAAAGGGACAGAAGAAGCTGATGAACGCAAAAGTTCTCATTATCGGAGCTGGAGGTCTCGGCTCACCGGCGGCCTTGTATCTTGCTGCTGCAGGAATAGGGACGATCGGCATCGTTGACGCTGATAAAGTTGATCTCTCTAATCTGCAACGCCAGATCATTCACGCAACAAACGATCTCGGGAAATTCAAAGCTGACTCTGCGAAAGAGTCCATGCAGTATATTAACCCGGAAGTCAACGTGATTGCTTATCATGAATTTGTTACGAGCAAGAATATTTTGGAGCTTATCAGTGATTATGATTTCGTTCTTGACGGCACTGACAATTTCCCCGCAAAGTTCTTGATTAATGACGCATGTGTGATTTCCCGAAAGCCTTATTCACACGCTGGAATTATTCGATTCAAAGGTCAGTTGATGACGATTATTCCAGGCGAGAGTCCCTGTTACAGGTGCGTATTCAAGGAAATGCCCCCAAAGGACGCTATACCGACTTGCAGGCAAGCCGGAGTGATCGGAGCTATGGCCGGGGTGATAGGGTGTTTGCAGGCACTTGAGGCGATAAAGTTCATAACTGGCACGGGAGAATTATTGACAGGAAAGCTTTTAACATTTGATGCTCTTACAATGAACTTCCACAAAATCGCATTACCAAAGCGAAATCATAACTGCGCAGTCTGCGGAGATAACCCTACAATCACGGAACTTGTTGACTACGAGCAGCCAGCTTGTGATTTATGAGGGAGGCACTGATGAAGAAAATAGCAATTAGCAAAAAAATTTACGCCTCAATACTCGAACATGCTAACAACGAATTGCCCAACGAAGCTTGCGGGCTTATAGCTGGAACTGAAGACGAAAACACTCGAACGATCGAAAAAGTTTACATGCTCACGAATGTTGATAAATCGCCGGAACATTTCTCGCTCTCGCCTAGTGAACAGTTACTCACAGTCAAGGACATCAGGGCAAACGGACTGAAATTATTGGGCAACTGGCATTCACACCCTTCTTCACCGTCAAGACCTTCGGCCGAAGACATACGTTTAGCTTTTGACAGGAGCATGAGTTATTTGATTTTGTCGTTGATGAACAGGAATGAACCTGTGCTTAATTCGTTTCACATTGAGAACGGCACGAGCACACAAGAAGAAATATATTTTACAGGAGAGTGAAAATTATGGCAGCAATAGATTATTCAACGTTGAAAAAAGGCGGCTTTATGCGTCAGAAGCAGAAAGGTTATTTCTCGTTAAGACTTGGGGTTGTCGGCGGTCAGGTAACTTCTGAACAGCTTAATGCAGTTATGAAGGTGGCTGATACTTACGGCAAGGGATATATTCATCTTACATCACGGCAGGGGATAGAGATTCCGTTCATCAACATTAAGGACATCGAAGAAGTGAAGGCGGCACTTGCTGAAGGCGGAATAGCTCCCGGAGTTTGTGGGCCTCGTGTCAGAACTGTAACAGCCTGTCAGGGTAATAAGGTCTGTCCTAATACCTGCATTGACACTGAAGAAATGGCTCAGGAATTAAGCGCAAGATATTTCGGCCGTGAACTTCCTCATAAATTCA
>CAJOGG010000137.1 GCA_905234205.1 uncultured Synergistales bacterium
GTCTTCAAACGGTTACATAGCGATCGGTAAGGACAATGTCGGGAAATCAGGACTCAAAACGTACGTGTACGATACAACATTAGCTTGGTTATAGGAGGTAAACATTTTGCAATATCCGGTTAAAGTTGTTTATGATGATGGACACAGTATTCAGGAAGGTTATTTTTATCTGAATGGAGCTGAAATGACAGGCTTAACGATTGTATCGCAAAATCCGTGGGAAATTGACGCTATATGGTCAGATGGCTCCTATACAGACGTAACAGATTTATGCACATTCACATACAACGGTAATACAGTCCTTATTGAATACAATGGCTTCTTTATTACAGGAGAATTGGCAATTGAATCCACTGATCCATTAAGTGTCTTTATGGAATACTCGGACGGCTCTGAGTTTGATGTTACTGAAGACTGTCAGATAACCTATGATGGGGACGAGATTATCGTAGAATACGAAGAATTGGTGGTCAGTGGTGCATGGTTAATAGTATCAAATCTTCAGATTACTACGCCACCAACAAAGACTTCATATATGGCTAACGAAGAAATAGATTATTCAGGTATTGTCGTGAAATATGTTCACAGCGACGGTTCAGAACATGATGTTACTAAATATTGTGATTTTGATCCAGCTTCGGGAACTGTCATCACACAAACCACATATGCCACAATTAGTTGCGCGCCGCCGTTAGAACCTTATGTGTATGATCAAAATTCAGGTTATATTAATACCGGCACTTGGTTCGTTGAGAATCCTACAAGCACTTACATTGATATTTATAAAGTGCAAGCGGGGCATAAATATTGGCTGACACTTGGCGCAAAGGTCGGCAGTCGCTTCAGGGCTATGTTCACAACAATAGATATATCCCAAGCAAGCTCTAACGTTACAGGAACATCAATAATTAATGCAAATAATCCAGCAACTTATGCCAGTGTAACATACACACCTTCTTCAAATGGTTATATCGCTGTGGCTAAGGATAATGCGGGAGTCTCAGGTTTATATACATATCTATTTGATACAAGTGCTACTAATAAGACTGAACGTGTAATGTTACCATTAATTGTGGGGACTTTGTCATCAATAGAAGTTACAAATATGCCGACAAAAACATTATATAATTCAGGCGAAGCGATTGATTATTCAGGCATTAAGATCAAGGCTATTTATATTGACGTCGAGGGTAAAGAAACAGTAAAAGAAATTGATACTGCAAATACAATTTTCAGTTTACCTGAAGATTCAATTGTTACAATTGACACGCCAGAGACCATTCTCGTTTCTTATACAGACAATGAAATAACAGTATCAACCACGTTTTCAATAACATTACACATTATCAAAGAATTAATCATTACTCCGCCAACAAAAACTTCATACATAATTGGAGAAGCGTTAGATTATACTGGTCTTAATGTTATTGGAAAATATACAGATAATGTACAACAAGACATAACTTCACTAGTTAGTTGTGATTTTCCCCATGGAACTAGAGTGAGACATAGTACAAAAGGTTCACTTCAACAAACTCCAAATATAATAACAATAAGTTATATAGAGGGCGTAGACAGTGCTACTAATACATTTTTAATAGATATAGAAATTCCTAGACAGGTAGATTTTACTTTTTACACTCAAACATCAAACGGAAACAAGCGTGCAGTTAGTCTTCCTAATATAAATCCTCAAACATTTGAATATCAAGAGGCTTATAATTGTGCATTTATATTGTCAGATTTGTTTTTTAATCCATACTATGAATTCAAAATGGTATTATATGGTGCCACTCGAACTGTTACTGAAACTATCATTGCCTCCAGTCCTGAAAACAAACAATATCCTAGCAAAATAGAACCTAATTGCACATTAAAATTAATTTTCTCTAATGCCACGTTTACTTATACACATGTATTGCCTTGTTATGAGCCATGCGATTCTGCGTATTATTATTCATCTATGGGCTATAAGTGCGTATTATCGAGTGACTATATGGATATGTTAATACTGATAGAGACATGGATAAGCATACTTACACAGTGTGGTTATATATTTTCAACACCACCAAATGTTAGCACAGCATCGGAAATAGAAGCGCAATATCAAATAAGACTCACAAATCGAAGTTATACCAGTTTAGTAACATGGATAAAACACGAAGGAGACGATTATTTTGACTGGACTGAGGAAGAGGAGTGGATTTATGACGAATAATTTTGATCGCGCAATCACATTCTCTCTCAAGTGGGAGGGCGGCAGAAATTTTAGTATTGTCAACGGTAAACCAGTCATTAAGGGAGCGGCTAAAGCAGACGCGGGCGGGGCTACTGCTTATGGCGTAACTTGGGCAACTCTCAAGACTGCTCACAAACAAGGGATTGTTGCGCATGATGATATTTGCAAATTAACACTTGACGAAGCGAAATTAATCTACAAAGCGAATTACTGGGACAAGTATCACTGGGACGAGCTAGAGTGGCCTGTGTGTCTATGCTGTTTGGACTGCTGCATAAATCACGGTGGCTTCGCTTCAATTCTTCAGAGGGCAGCTATCGACTGCGGGCAATCTGTGGTAGTTGATGGCAAGTTCGGGCCTAAAACTTTTGCGGCTCTCAAAGCATGCGCTCCGAAATCACTGGCTAAAGCTATCTATGAACAGCGCAAGAAATATTATCACAAGATCGTCGCTAACAAACCAAGTCAGAATGTATTTCTCAAAGGTTGGTTAAGGCGTGCTGATGAAATGGCAAAGGAGTCAGGTGTGTTATGAGTGAAGATATTTTCAATTCTATATTTGCGGCGATAGGTGCCTCGGTCTGCTATTTCTTCGGGGAGGTTAACGGCGTGTTTCATGCCCTGGTAGCATTTGCTTTGATCGATTATATTACTGGTCTCTTTAAGGGTGGCAAGAAGAAAGAGTTATCTTCAAGAGTTGGGTTCAATGGCATAAAACGTAAGATTACAATGTTCTTATTAGTTGGTGTCGCGAATATATTGGATAAAGAACTAGTAGGTGAATTTACCGGAAGTTCTGAACTCTTACGAAATCTCGTAATATTCTTCTATCTCTCCAATGAAGGCTTGAGTATTCTTGAGAATGCTATTGCGCTTGGTCTCCCCGTTCCAGAAATTCTTAAGAATAAGCTGTTAGACTTCCGACATAAGAGCGATAACATTAAAGAGGCTTAGCGCCTCTTATTTTCTTATGTCCAGCAGCCAGTCTATCGCTTCGATTGGGTCTGCCACATTCACCACAAACCCCGCTGGTATTTTCTTAGTATGCGGAAATTCCTCCAGCCATATCTGCCTGTCAGAATAATCGCATGCTGTGTATGTTCCGTCCGCCTCAATGGTTAAATATAACCCGACGCTATTTCGCCTATCTTTGGGGAGCTTATCCGCCAATAATAAGGCTTTCTCTTCAAGGCTTAACATCTTAATTTGCTCTGATAACTTTTTCATGGAATCATCACCTCCTTTACGCGCTCTTCACAAGAGCTTTTCTCCATGTCTCATAAAACCGTACTTCATCTTGAAATTCTGATTTACGACTTAGAAAATCAGCAACCAGGCACTCTCTGTTCGTCTCCCTACACCTGGTAAGCTGCCATTCAGTTGTGGCAAGTTCATCATTTAATTCTGTCAGACGCTCATCGCAATTCTCTAACCACACAGCCGGTTGAAAATCGGTGTTCGCAAAATCAATTTCCCAATCCATCATTATAAATGTGCCTAATCTATGGTTCTTGACTTTTTTAGCATAGCAGCTAGGTTTTTTACCAAACGCCAGGTAATACATTTTCGCAGTAAACTCCATGCTGAACTCAGCAAGAATATAAAGTCTATCTGCCTCGCATTTCGCACTGTAAAGTCGTCGGACAACATTGTCAATACACCCAATATCCATGTTTAAACATGCTTTGTCCTTGACTATTTTGACAAGTTCTTCAAACGTTGCTTTCCTTGCGTAGGCAATGCTTAAATCGTCAGCAAGTTTCGTTGTGATGGCTTCAATCAATTCAGCCTTTGTCGTGTCTTTGTTAAAGCTAACACATAACGCTTTTGCGTAATATTCAAGCACGTTCATCGAGAATTCTGCAAGACCCATACCAGCAAGTTTCGTTGCAGTCTCTTTGCGTTGTTCGGCTGCTATTTCGCAAACTTTTTCTGTAATGAGCTCAATTAATTCAGCCTTTGTTGAGAACTCGTTGAAATATGCAGATATTGACAGCTTTTTAGCAATATCCAACATCTGTGACGTGGTAGCATATTCCAATATTGCGCTCACTTCGACTGCCGTCTTGCTCTCCTGGACCTGCTTAAGCATCTCTGCTGTCATACGTTCTTGATTAATCCTAGCAATTACTTCATCGATTAAATCTTGCTTCGTTAATCTTGATATCCCGTTATCTGGTAAATCAGCCATGAACACAAGCATTAACTTATTTGTTGTCTTGAGCAGCGCCACCATTTCTTCGCGTGTCTCGCATTCGCGTACCGCATTCAAATTCTGCTCAATGCTCTCGTCGTAAATATCAGTGTCCTGTGTTGCCTTAACTAACTTTTTCATAACTTCTACCTCCTGAAATTTTTCGCTTGGCCTGTGGTGTGTATTATAACGAATACGTTATAATATTTAACCGCAAAATTACCGATTTTAACGACCACGTTATAAATTAAAATATGCAAAAATATTTATGAGGTGAACAATGATTACAGAAAAAGATATATATAAAGAATATTCAATAACAATGGACGCTGCAAAACGATTAAATGTAAATGATAGTCGTATTAGACAGTTATGTATTGCTGGTAGATTTCATGGCGCATTCAAGCTCGGTGAAACTTGGTTAATACCTCGCAAATCAGTAGAAAATTTTACAAGATTACCACGAGGAGCAAAACCTAAGACCGCGAAACGCCCACATGACAGCGAAATAATTGCGAACACGCTAGCCACACTTCAGGAACAGGAGACGCAACATGATCAGCAATGATAGTTACATAACAATCGAGATGTTCAGTGATGGTATTCAGGAAATTAAGGCAGAACTCCAAGGTATAAAATCTGAAATACAAGAAATCAAAGCAGAAGTAGGACAAATTGAGAAACAACAATTAATCA
>CAJOGG010000138.1 GCA_905234205.1 uncultured Synergistales bacterium
AGGTGTGATTCGCTAATGAGTATTCCAAGACCAAAACCAGAGAAATTCCGCCTTCGTCGCACAATGATGTTCATGAATGCCCAGAAGCCCGGATTAATCAAGGACGCTTATATTTACGGCGCAGATTCGATTATGCTCGATCTTGAGGACGCTGTAGCAGAGAACCAGAAAGATAGCGCGAGATTTTCACTCTACCATGCACTCAAGACGATTGATTACGGTGATACAGAAGTTATCGTGAGAATCAATGGCCTTGACACTCCTCACTGGAAAGAAGATATACGCGTATGTGTAGCTGGTGGAGCTGACGGGATCAGAATCGCAAAAACTGAAAGCGCACAGGACGTTAAAACAGTAGACGCAGCTGTAACAGAAGCAGAGAAAGAATTTGGCGTTGAAGTCGGACGCACGTTGTTAATGGCAGCTCTTGAAAGTCCCAAGGGAGTCTTGAACGCTTACGAGATTTGCACGGCTTCCCCAAGGTTATTCGGAGTTGCATTGAGCGGCGGAGATTATCGCAAGTGTATGCAAGTTAAGGTTATCCCAGGCGGAATCGAAATGCTTTTCGCAAGAGGCTACATGCTTAACGCGGCCAGAGCGGCTGGAATTCAGTGCTTCGATACAGTTTTCACTAACCTTAACGACGACGAAGGCTTCAGAGCTGAAGTGAAGCAGAACGTGGAAATGGGCTTTGACGGTAAATCACTCATTAACCCGAAACAAATTCCTATCGTTCATGAAATGCTTGCTCCAACACAGAAAGAAATCGCAGAGGCCGAGAAAATCGTACGTGCTTATCGTGAACATGCAAGTGAGGGCGTCGGAGTCTTCACGCTTGATAACGGAAAAATGATAGACATTGCTTTTGTACCTGGTGCAGAAAGAGTCATCAAGTTAGCAAAAGCCAGCGGAATTTATGAGGGGGATCTTTAAAAGATGAAGAACGCAGTAGGAAGAGAGATACCCGCAGAGGCATTAGCTGTTGAGTTAAAGAACGGCAGGAAATACGAACCTTATCAGGGCAAAGGCTACAGAGACGGAAAATATATCAAGAAGGCCGGACCAACAACAAAAATTTTTGAGAACGCTCAAGAAAGTAAATTGCTCCCGTCAATTCGTGATGCTGTTATAGCTTGCGGAATCAAAGACGGCATGACAGTTTCATTCCATCACCATTTCAGGAACGGCGACTATATCGTGAACATGGTCATGAAAGAGATCGTTGACCTTGGAATCAAAGATATTACTATCGCGGCTTCAAGCCTTGGTGACGCTCATGATCCTATCGCTGAATATATCGAGCAGGGAATCGTTACGGGCATTCAGACTTCAGGAATCAGAGGCAAAATGGGCGACGTTGTCTCACACGGAAAACTCAAGACCCCGGCTATTTTACGTTCACACGGCGGAAGAGTCAGAGCAATTGAAGAAGGAGACGTTCATATTGACGTTGCTTTCATTGGTGCCCCAACAGCTGACGAGTACGGAAACGCTAGGGCACTTGGCGGCAAAGGAGACTGCGGAGTATTAAGTTACGCTGTACCAGATTCAGAATACGCTGACAAAGTCGTAGTTATTACTGATACTCTTGTGCCTTATCCGAATTTCCCACCAAGCATTCACGGTGTAAACGTTGACTACGTTGTGAAAGTTGATGAGATCGGTAATCCGAAGAAGATCGCTTCAGCCGCTGCAAGAATGACTCAGAACCCACGCGATTTAATGATGGCCGAGAACACCGCGAAAGTTATCGCTGCTACACCGTGGTTCAAAGACGGTTTCAGCTTCCAGACTGGTGCAGGCGGTCCTTCACTCGCTGTTAATAGATTCTTGGAGCCGTTGATGAACGAGAAGGGAATCAAAATGGCTTGGGCAATCGGTGGAATCACTGCGGCAATCTGTGAGCTTCAGAGAAAAGGACTCGTTGGGAAAATTATCGACGTTCAGGACTTTGACACAGGAGCAATCGAGGACATCAGGACTAACCCGAACCACTTCGAGATGACTGCTAGCGAATATGCTAACCCGGCAAATAAAGGCGCGTTCGTGAACAAACTTGACTTCGTGGTATTAGCAGCTCTTGAGGTTGACACAGACTTCAACGTCAATGTCATTACGGGCTCTGATGGAGTCTTGAGAGGCGCACCGGGCGGACACCCTGACACAGCAGCAGGCGCGAAATGTTGCGTGATTGTTACACCTTTGACTCGTGGACGTATGGCGACAATTTGCGAACATGTTGTTACAGTTACAACCCCTGGCGATTGCGTTGACGTTGTTGTTACGGATTATGGCACGGCTGTAAACCCAAGACGACCTGACATTATCGAAGCTCTTGACAAAGCAGGAATCAAGCATGTACCGATTAAAGAACTTCAGGAAAAAGCTTACTCATTAGTCGGAAAACCTGATGACCTTCAGTGGAAAGACAAAGTAGTAGCGATTCTCGAGGCTCGCGACGGAACTATCCTTGACGTTGTGAAAGAGATTAAGCCCTACGAAATTTAAGGCTGACTAGAAAATGTACGCTCCTCCTTAATTAACAGGGGGAGTTTTTTTGTAACCATGAATAACATAAATCTTAATGACGCAAAAATTTTAGTAACAGGTGGCGCAGGATTCATTGGCTCGCATTTAGTGAAGAGGCTGTTATCGTGTGAAGCTGGCTTGATTGTCTCGCTTGATAACATGAACGATTATTACGACGTAAACCTAAAACGCTGGCGACTCGATCAAATTCAGAATCCCTCGCATAAATTCGTACAAGGCTCAATCGCTGATAAAGAACTCGTCACAAAACTCTTCAACGAATACAAATTTGACATCGTCGTGAACTTGGCCGCACAAGCTGGAGTCAGATACTCAATCACTAACCCGGACGCTTATATCGAGTCAAATATCATAGGCTTCTATAACATTCTTGAGGCATGCAGAAATTTCCCCGTGAAGCATTTAGTCTACGCGTCAAGCAGCAGTGTGTACGGAGGCAACAAGAAAATCCCCTTCAGCGTTGATGATAAAGTTGACAACCCCGTTAGCCTTTACGCAGCCACGAAAAAATCCGACGAGCTTTTAGCCCACGCATATTCACATTTGTATAGCATTCCTTCAACTGGATTAAGATTCTTCACGGTTTACGGACCAGCAGGAAGGCCAGACATGTTTTATTACTCAGCAACGGAAAAATTATGCCGCGGTGAAAATATCAGGATATTCAATTATGGCAACATGAAGCGCGATTTCACGTATATTGATGACATTATCGAAGGCGTTGTGCGGGTAATTGCTGGTGTGCCGGAAAATAATTACGCGATCTATAACATTGGCGGCGGTCAACCAGAAAACTTACTCGACTTCATAGCAACTTTACAGGAAGAACTCGTGAACGCAAAACTCCTCCCGCCTGATTACGATTTTGACTCACACCGTGAACTTGTAGGAATGCAGCCCGGCGACGTGCCTTTAACTTATGCAGACAGTACAGCACTTGAACGTGACTTTGGATTTCGGCCAAGCATTGGGATTCGTGAGGGCTTGAGAAATTTTGTACAATGGTATGCAGAATATAGCAGGAGGAATTATTAATTGAAGATCGCAATAGCTGGTACTGGTTACGTAGGTTTATCGTTAGCTGTGTTATTGAGTCAACATAACGACGTTACAGCAGTTGATATAATCCCGGAAAAAGTCGCAATGCTCAACAAATGGCAAAGTCCTATACAAGACGAATACATCGAAAAATTTTTGGCTGAACACGAACAACGCGGCCTCAACCTTAAAGCTACGACGGACGGCCAAGCAGCATATAGTGACGCAGATTTTGTTATCGTTGCTGCTCCCACGAATTATGACCCTAAGCAAAACTTCTTTGACTGTTCAGCAGTTGAAAGCGTGATTGATTTAGTCCTTAAGTCTAGCGATAAAGCAATAATCGTAATCAAGTCCACAATTCCAGTAGGTTACACGAAACGAGTTCGCGAGAAATTCAACACGAACAGAATTTTATTCAGCCCGGAATTTTTGCGCGAGTCCAAAGCTTTGTATGACAATCTCTATCCTTCAAGAATCATAGTAGGCTGTGATGAATCAACACGAGAACAAGCTGAACTATTCGCGAATTTATTGCTGGAAGGCGCAGAGAAGAAGGACGCAGAGATTCTCATAATGGGACTAACTGAAGCTGAGGCCGTGAAACTTTTTGCTAACACGTATCTTGCTTTACGAGTATCATACTTTAACGAGCTTGATACTTACGCCGAACTCAAAGGCCTTGATACGAAATCAATCATTCAGGGAGTCTGCCTTGACCCACGAATCGGAACCCAATACAATAATCCCTCGTTCGGTTATGGCGGTTACTGCTTGCCCAAGGACACGAAACAGTTACTTGCGAACTTCCAAGACGTTCCGGAAAATTTGATTCAAGCCATCGTTGACAGCAACAGAACGAGAAAAGATCACATTGCCGATAGAGTTCTTGAGAAGGCAGGATATTACACAGCTAACTCAATGTGGAACGCAGCCAAAGAACGGCCATTGATCGTAGGGGTGTATAGGCTCACAATGAAAGCTAACAGCGATAATTTCAGGCAAAGTAGTA
>CAJOGG010000139.1 GCA_905234205.1 uncultured Synergistales bacterium
TCCCAAGTGAACTTCATAAACGCTCATAGGTGCGGCCATGTTCATCTTCTCGCCTCTGTGTGCAAGCCATTCGCCGTCGTGCCATTCGTAATCGCTCCAGTGAGTTATTGATGAAGTTCTCGGAGGAAGCTCAAAGACTCGTGAGAATGGATCCATTTTTTCCTTGAGTTCGCCGTGTGAGTTCTTGATCGCAAATTTGTAAAGCTCCCACTTCTGAAGTCCCGGAATGAAGCCTTCCCATATTCCTGATCCGTCCCAACGTGCTGCCAATGGGTGTGACTCTGTGTTCCAGTCGTTGAAGTTTCCCACAACACTTACTGCTTGAGCATTCGGTGCCCACACTGAAAACGCTATGCCTTCAGCGCCGTCGGACTCGTCAACGAATTTTTGCGCGCCCATTTTCTCGTAAAGACGATAATGAGTTCCCTGCTTGAACATATAAATGTCATAGTCGGTTAAGGTTGATACGCCATGTCGAATATTACCGGCCATTGTTGATAAATACCCCCTTATGTGATTGTAAAATTGATTTCTTGAACGTGCCTAAATTTTATGTGATTGTTAGCTTTAATTCAATTTGCAATATTAGCTATTTCATCGAGAGCAAGCCGCAAAATTTTCAGTACTTCCTCATTCTCCTGAAGCTCGATCAATCTCTCAAGGATATATTTCGCGTGCTCGTCAGCCAATGCGCACATGTATTGCTCTTTACCAGTCCCGAATTTCGTGAACGCGCTACCCTGTATATGATTCTCTCTTAGCCATGCCTCAAGATCCTTCATGTTAAGCTGCGGCTCAAAGTCATAATATTCAACGTCAACCCTATAACCAGCCTCGTCCCACTCAATATCTTTCTCGGCCGTTACAAGTTCATTAGGCTGATTAGATTCGTAACAGTCATTTTTTGCGACACTTATAGCCATTAACTTACGCTTGCAATGATGCAGAATGAAATCGCCTTGTTTTAGTTCGGTCATCATTTTGTAGCCAGCGTTCTGTTTTCCGCCTTGATTAGTCTGTGGGGCCCACACATAACCGCCTTGTCGTTCTTGCTTATAAGTCTGGTTCTGTAGCACGTAATATATTGACATTGATTTAATCTCCCGTTGTGAATAGAATTGAGCTATTATTACACTATGATACAATTTTTCGCAACATATAATCATTAATTCAGGGAGTCATGGATTTTGGAAAGTCGTTACATTATAGAGTCTGAAATTGCTGTAATATTTCTAAGTGTTACTCTTTGCGTATACCTTCAAGTTATTTATTCCGGAACATCAACAGAGAAACGAGGTTTATTACGTTACTGCTATATGACAACCACAAGCAGTGTGATTGACGTTATTGTCTCGATGGTTTTGGCGAAGGAGTCAACTTTTTCGATAGAGGCAAAATATTTTTGTTCAGTCTTGTGGCAAGTTGCGGCATGCGGAGTCTATTTCATGTTCATGCGTTACATAGCCAGCTTCGGGCAAAATTCACCAGGCAAAAAACGTATGTTGTACGTTCAAAATATATTTCTAGGCATATTCTTTTACCTTGAGCTAATCGGGATATTCACAGGAGCAAATTACGGCATATCCGCGGATCGTTCACAGTTAGAGACTGGGGCGTTATGGTCGTTGCTTTCAGTTGGATTTATTTGGCTGTGGTCTGTTTGGACGTGGGTGGAGTTGTATATGTACAGGAGAGCTTTCACGAAGGGGCAATTATGGGCATTGGTAGCTAATTTCTTTGTTTGCTGGTCAATACAGATAGCCCAAGCTCAGTTCTTCCCGGATATTCCCGTGAACTTCATAATAATTTCTGTCAACGTTTATTATTTCTTCTTCCTGTTGGAGACTCCTGCATATAGAGACCTCGAACGCACGCTTGAACGATTGAAGAAAGCCAAAGCCATTGCCGACGAAGCCAACGCAACAGCTATAGCCGCAGACGCCGCAAAAGGAGAATTTCTCGCCAACATGTCTCACGAGATTAGAACTCCTCTCACAACTATAATGGGAATGGACGAAGTGATCTTACGAAAATATGAGTCAGGCCCTATCTACGAATATGCGCGCGACATTCAGAGCGCTGGAAATACTTTGTTGCACATAATTAACGACATTCTTGACTTCTCTAAGATCGAGTCAGGACAACTTGAATTAGCTTTACGAAATTATGACTTGGCCAGAGTTTTGCGCGACGTTGATAACATGGTCAAGATTAAGGCCGAACAGAAAGGCTTGCAATATATCACACAGATTGATAACTCGTTGCCCGATGAATTATTTGGCGATCGTATTCGTGTTCATCAAGTCATGGTCAACATTCTCAACAACGCTGTGAAGTACACGAAAAAAGGCAGCGTCAAATTCACATTGACCGGAGTTAAGGGCGATGATCCGTCGTTAATAGTGTTACACATAACTGTAGCTGATACTGGAATAGGCATTCACGCTGAAGATATTCCGAAGTTGTTCAAGTCGTTTAGCAGAATTGACGCTAAAGAGACTCACAACATTGAAGGCACGGGCTTGGGCTTGGCCATCACGGGTAGATTAATTGAGCTCATGGGAGGAACTGTCGAGGTAACGTCCACTTACGGAATGGGCTCAACGTTCCATGTAGTTATCCCGCAAAAAATCGTGGGCACAAAAACTATCAGAGAGTACGAGATTGAAGCCTCACACAGAAAGAAAGAAGAACGCAAAGTTCTCAAAGCTCCTGATGCAAAAGTCTTGATAGTTGACGATAACGACATGAACAGAATCGTGTTGCGCTCATTGATGAAGGAAAATGAGGTCAAGATTGATGAAGCTGAATCGGGTGAAGAATGCTTACAGAAGGCCGCCGTAAATTCTTATGACGTTATCTTAATGGATTACATGATGCCACTTAAGGAAATGACCGACGCGCCGGGAGCTAAAGCTAAAGTTATCGTGTGCACGGCAAATGCACTTGTGGGAGTGAGGGCAGAATTGTTATCAGCAGGCTTTGACGATTTCTTGAGCAAACCTGTAAACGGCAAAGAGCTTGAGGAGATGTTAGCGAAATATATTCCCGTCGAAAAAATTACGCAGGGAGGCGAACAAAGTTAATGCTAACGTACGGTTTTAACGTATGGATAGAAGCTACTGTCATTCCATTTTTGGGAGTGATGGCTGCTTTTTTGTTTGTAAGATACGCGACTAATGTAGAGGTCAATAGACGTTTTAGACTTCTCGCGTTCTCAACGTTTTTGGCGGCATTGCTTGAAGTCTCGTCTACTTTGCTTATAGATGGCTGGGGACATAGGCATATGGTTAATCTCACGATCAGGTCGCTTTATTACATTGTAGTGAATTTCAATGCTTATCATTTAATGCGATACGTTGAAGCTTATGTTCAGGTTAATGACAAAAAGTTTGACATGTTCAATAGAGTTTTGCTGTGCTCAAGTTTAGTTGTGATGATTCTAAATTTAACGCCAGGGACAGCAGGATTTTTCTTCACGGTCGCGATTGATGGAGGCTTACACAGAGGAGCTTACAACACCTTATGGAAAAGCGTTTACGCGTTATATTTTGTGTCAATGGCCGCTTATCTGCAACTTACTAACAAAGAACGCTATCAAACGAAATTTCAATATATCCTGATGAATACGCTAGGCTTGATTTTGATTCTATCGTTCGCTATCCAGTACATGTGGATCACACAGGTTTTATTTACGTATACGGTCGCTTGTGTAGTTCTGTTCATCATATTCTTCTATTATGAGGCCCCGACCTACAGGCGAATGAACACCGTAGAGAAAGAACTTGAGATAGCGAGAGTCAAAACTGAAGAGTCTACGAGAATGACAAACGCAGCCAACCGGGCCAAGAGCGATTTTCTTGCAAACACCTCTCACGAGATTCGTACGCCAATGAACGCTATATTAGGAATGAACGAAATGATCCTTAAGGAAAGCAAGTCCCCGGAGATTCATCAAGCCGCGTTAGATATTCGTAAGGCCGGAAATCATTTACTCTCAATCATAAATAACATACTCGATATTTCCAAGATTGAGTCCGGAAAAATGGAACTGTACAAAACAGATTATCACCTGTGGCAATTATTGAGGGACATTGAGGAAGGAAACTTTGAATCATTTCATAGCCATGGTATTAAGTTTGTGCTTGATGTTGATAAGGAACTCCCTGAACATTTATACGGCGATGAAGATAGATTGAGGCAGATAATTATGAACTTGATCGACAACGCTGTTAAATACACCAACAAAGGCAAAATCACTATGAGCGTAAACGGCAAGCGAGAGTCACATGCACGAGTAAAATTAATCATAGCGATTAAAGATACTGGCATAGGCATAAGACAGGAAGACCTAGGAAAATTATTCAAGTCCTTTGAACGCGTCAATCTCAACGAAACTCAAAGCATACAGGGCGCGGGGCTTGGTCTAACTCTTGTACGTTACTTACTTGAATTAATGGGCGGAACCATCAAGGCTGAAAGCGAATACGGAAAAGGCAGCACCTACACATTTGAACTTGTCCAACAATTATCGCAAGAAGGCTTTGAGGGAATATGAAGCAATGTTAGGGGAAAAACAGGAAGCCGTGACCGAAGACTATGATTCACCTTTCACGTGTCCTGATGCAAAAATTTTGGTGGTCGATGATACTCCGGTTAATCTCGTCGTGGCTAAAGGAATGCTGAAAGATTCTCAAGCCCAAATTCAAACGGTCGAGTCTGGCGAAGAATGCCTGGAGTTATTGAAGACGAATCATTACGATATAGTTTTTCTGGATCACAAAATGCCCGGACTTGATGGTATAGAGACGTTAAAGCAAGCTCACGAGATTGACGGCCCTTCACGTTTAGCCGCGTATATAGCTCTTACAGCAAATTCGGGGACTGGATTACGTGAGGAGTATATCAGCTACGGTTTCAACGATTACTTGCCCAAGCCCATAAAGTCCGACGCTATAAAGAAGATATTAGCCAGGTACTTACCTGAAAGCCTTAAAGTACGATAATTTAATGTATAGTCAAAATTTTTATGACGGAAGGAAAAATTCACATGTTCAATGCTAATGACTGCATGACCCTTGATAAAATTTCTGCCAACATGCCCGGAGCTTTACTTGTCTACAAAGCCAACGAAACTGAAGATATTATATTTGTGAGTGAAGAGATAGCCAAAATATTTGAATGCGATTCTGTTCAGGATTTCATGAAATTTACAGGAGGCTGCTTTAACACAATCGTTTACCCTGAAGACATTGAGGAAGTAGACTCGATAATCAGGCAACAAATTTCAGCCACTAACGGTTTTGATTACGTCACGTATAGAATCATCACCAAGAACGGCAACATAAAAAAGATTGAGGATTGGGGACATTTTGTTCACGATGAAGAGCTAGGCGACGTTTATTACGTTTATCTTCATGATATGGAGTTGCGCGAGAAGCTCACAAAACTTTCAGGCCAGACGAGTCTACCAGAGCCACGAGCGAATTTGGTTGACGAGCTTACAGGGCTTGCTAACATGAAGGGGTTCAGACAACTTGCTCCGGAAAAAATCAAGGACTTCTTTAAGCGTGGCGGACAGCCCCATTGCGTGTACTTCAACATCAGAAACTTTCACACTTACAACGAGACTTACGGCTTTGCGGGCGGCGATAGAATGTTGAAATCAATCGCTAGAATTTTGCAAGAAACTTTCCCACTTGGAATCATTGCTAGATTTAGCGACGATCATTTCGCAATCATAACCGTTCAGGAAGATCTACGAGAGCGCATTAACCGAATGAGCGTGCGTGTAAATAACATTAGGCGCGGTGTAATTGTTGAGATGAAGGCCGGAATTTTCACGATAACAGATCCCAAAATGGATATGAGCGTAATGTGTGATTATGCAAAGATAGCTTGTGATAGCATCAAACAGGACTATGGGACCAACGTTCAATTCTACAATGACAACATGGACGAGAAGACTCACCTTCAGGAACATATATTAGCAACATTCCAGCAAGCTATTGACGAGGAAAGAATCAAGATTTATTTGCAGCCGGTTGTTGACGTTGTTACGGGTAAGACAGCTTCGTTTGAGGCGTTCACACGTTGGGAGGATCCGAAATATGGCAGATTATCCCCGGCGAATTTCCTGTACGTCCTTGAAGAGCAACATTTGATTCACAAGCTTGATACGTTCGTGATTAACAAAGTCTGCGAGGTGTTGAAGCGTCGTAAGGACAGAGGCGAAGAGCTTGTCCCGGTCTCAATAAATCTTTCGCGCCTTGATTTTGAGTTGATTGACGTTGTGAAAGTGATTGAGGAGGCAACTTCCAAGAATAATATCTCGTCGGAAATGTTACGCTTTGAATTAACGGAGAGCTTAATAGCCGTTGACCTTGACGCAATGCAACGGGAGGCCAACAGGTTACGAGAGCACGGCTTCAAAGTTTGGATGGACGCGTTTGGATCTGGTTATTCGTCGTTGAAAGTGTTGAAGGATTTCACGCTTGACGGCTTGAAAATTGATATGGACATGATTAAATCGTACGACGACCAACGAGCCAACATAATTATCTCCGCAGTTATCGACATGGCCAAGAAGTTAGGGCTTCCTGCTTTGTCAAAAGGTGTAGAGACTCAAGAACAGCTTGAATTTTTGAAGAGGGCTGGTTGTGATTTAGCACAGGGATATTTATTCGGGAGGCCGGCACCAATTAGAGATTAAGTTCGGTGTTGAGCTTTCCACTCCTTGATATTCGCTAAACGTTTCTTGTAATGAACTTCGCTGCCTTGTTCGGTGGGGGTGTAGTATTCTTTGCCCCTTAACTTCTCCGGTAAACATTCCATGCTCGTTAATTTCTCGTCGTAGTCGTGTGCATATTGATAACCTTTGCCGTAATTCAAGTCCTTCATTAATTTCGTGGGGGCGTTACGAATATGTAAGGGTACAGGCTCGGCCAAGGTGTTAAGAGCGTCGTTTCGTGCGGCCATATAAGCAACATCAACTGAATTTGATTTCGGAGCTATTGACATATGAATCACAGCTTGGGTCAAGTGAACGGAACATTCAGGCATTCCTAGGAAGTGGCAGGCTTGATACGCAGCTATAGCCATTGAGAGCGACGAAGGTTCAGCGAGTCCAATATCCTCACTAGCGAATCTCACAACGCGACGAGCAATATACAAAGGATCTTCACCGGCCTCAAGCATTCTAGCCAACCAATAAACAGCCGCATCAGGATCAGAATTGCGCATTGATTTATGTAACGCGGATATAAGATTGTAATGTTCTTCGCCGTTCTTGTCGTAGAGGAGTGATTTACGTGAAGTGCATTGCTCCAAAATTTCCTGCGTGATTATGATTTTACCGTCCGTGTTAGCTTGTGAGTTATTTGCGGCCATTTCCAACAACGACAAAGCCGACCGCGCATCACCGTTTGAGAAAATCGCTATTGCCTTGAGAATTTCATCATCAGCGTAAACGTTATTGCCCAAAAAAGTTAAAGCCCTCCGCAACAATTTCACGAGGTCATCAGGTTCAAGAGCCTTTAGCACGAAAACTTTACAGCGTGACAATAAAGCACTGTTGATTTCAAATGATGGATTCTCCGTGGTAGCTCCGATTAAGATAATGCTTCCCTTCTCCACGAATGGCAAGAAAGCGTCCTGTTGAGCCTTATTAAACCTGTGAATCTCATCAACAAATAAAATCGTGCGTGCCCCAAAATTTCTGTTAGCTTCAGCTTGTTTCATGACCTCGCGAATCTCTTTAATCCCACTCGTAACGGCCGAAAAATTTATGAATTCAGCTTGAGTTTTGCGCGCGATTATGCTTGCTAAAGTCGTCTTGCCAACTCCAGGAGGCCCCCAAAATATCATCGACGGGATCTTATCGGAATCAATTATGCGGCGTAAAATTTTTCCTGGTGCTATTAAATGTTCTTGGCCTGCAAATTCATCGAGGGACTTTGGACGGATTCGAGCGGCTAATGGTTCGTCTGAAGCTCTTATGAATAACGACTCGGGCAAAAACTTATCTCTCCTTAATAGATTTTTTGGAATTATAGCTTAACTCTTTGAAACTTTCTTTAGAAATAAGAATGAGTGATATAATTTTCGCAATTTTCATATTACAAAGGAGTTGTATTTATACGATGCGTAAAATTTTGGCGGCATTAATGCTAGTGTTAATGTTCTCTGCTGTTGCTATGGCAGATGATGACGTTATCAAAGTCGGCGTATTCAATTGCTTAACAGGGCAAAACGCTTTCGGCGGACAATTGGAGCTTGAAGGCACACAGTTGGCTCACACGCTTTATCCTGAAATCCTCGGCAAAAAAGTTGAGCTCGTTATCGTTGATAATAAGTCCGACAAAGTTGAAGCAGCTAATGCTGTAACACGTTTGATTGAGAATGACAAAGTAAACGCCATTATCGGCACTTATGGTTCATCACTTGCAATGGCTGGCGGAGAAGTTGCAGAGAAAGCTGGCGTTCCCGTAATCGGTACATCATGCACCAACCCACTTGTAACCCAAGACAAAAAATTCTATTTCAGAGTATGCTTCATTGATCCTTTCCAAGGAGCTGGCGCGGCTACTTACGCTTATAGAAATCTTGGCCTCAAGAGAGCAGCTACACTCGTAGATATGAGCAACGATTACAGCGTAGGGCTTGGAAAATTCTTCCGTGATTCTTACAAGAAAATGGGAGGAGAAGTTGTTGCAAGTTTGTTCTATCAGTCAGGCGACACCGACTTCACAGCACAGCTTACGGCATTGATCGACGCTAAACCCGAAATAGTTTTCTTGCCGGCATATTTTGCAGAGGGAGCAATCGTGTTGAAGCAGGCTAAAGAGCTTGGCGCGGACTTCAAATTCATCGGAGCTGACGCAATGGACAACCCCGAGATCGTTACGCTTGGTGGCGAGGCTGTAGAAGGTTTCATGCACACAACGTTTGCTTATGATCCCTCAATGCCTCAAATGAACGACGTAGCAAAGGCCTTCACCGAAGAATGGAACAAGATTCACCCCGACAAAGCCCCGAACGTAAATTGCGCTCTTGGTTAT
>CAJOGG010000140.1 GCA_905234205.1 uncultured Synergistales bacterium
TCTCAACGATGACTCACTCAGCTTCGGACGCTTACAACAACCCCGTACTCCACATCACAAAGGCCGGAACTTACAGGCTCTCAGGAAATTGGCACGGCCAGATATGGATTGAAGTTGGAGCGAAGGCACAGCATCAGGTCGCGTTAATTCTCAATGGCGTTGAAGTTAGCTGCGATGTTGCACCTGCGATAGTGTTCTACAAGGTCTACAAGTGGGCTGAAGACAAGGGCTACGATGACCAGTCAACACTCACTGCAAATAACCTGTGGCGCAGCATGAGCAGCATCATGGCAGGCGATGACGACGGAGGCTCAGAGGTCGGCGCGCTTGTCGAGATTGCTGACGGAACGACAAACACCTTCACTGGCGCGAACACATACAGGATACTTGAGCTTTCGCCGAAACTTGACGATGACACGAGCCTTCCGAAGTATGAAGCCTCAGAAATCGGGAGCAACATCTCAGCACAGCAGAAGATGTACAAACTTGACGGTGCGTTCCATTCACGCAGGTCAATAATAATCGGCGGCGGCTCAGAAGGCACTGGTACTCTCAGTATAACGTCAACAACCTGCGAGGGACTCGATTCCGAGATGCACATGCTGATAGAGAGCGGCGTAATCAACGTTACGGCCCCCGATGACGCAATCAACGTGAACGAGGACAATGTGTCGGTCTTCACGATGGACAGCGGAACTCTCACGATAAGCTCAACAAACGCTGACGGCATAGACTCGAACGGCTGGATTGTCGTGAATGGCGGAACGCTCAACATCACAACAGGCAGTCAGGCTCAGAACTCAGCGGGTGAAGCAGGAATTGACGCAGAGAACGATGTGTACATTGACTCCAGTGCAACATACAACTGGACAGCGGCAAGCGGCGGAAACGCTAATCCCGGCAGCAATGGCAATAACGACAGTGGCAACACCAACACTAACAACGGGAATACCAGCGGCAACGGTACGAACACCAATAACGGTAATGGCAACACCAACACCAACAACGGCAACACTCAGACCGACAATGGCAGCTCGACGACATACAGCATTATTACTGTAATAGAAGAGAGTAGCCAGCCCGTAGGCGACTCGGTGTTCACACTGTTCCCCAACGACAGCAGCATTACAACCGACACAGAGGGCGCAAGGAACATTGACTCGTCAGGAAGCACGTTCCCACTCGTTCACAGGGTCAACGATTTCGCGGGAATCAAGTGAACCACTGGCTTCTAACATGGAACTTGAGAGTATCTCTTCGGGGGTACTCTCTTTAATTATGTGTTTTGGGAAACGCCATGCTATTCAAGCCTATAGCTATACGAAGTCCTTTGCTTCCTGTAAAGTATTGTTGTTAGTCGCTTCACGGAACAAGAGTGGAAAATGGACACACTGGAATTATAATCTTTGTCGTCGGCAAATAATCTATGATTAAGTATTTAAAAGTTAAAAGTGCGGATTAAATATGCAATGGCTCGTATTAGTTCCGTTACAGATTTTACGAATTTTGTTAAAATTAAATATTAAGGAGGCAACTTAGTCATGAATAAACACTGCCACAGCTCAAGAGCTCGTTACACGTTTAGAGTTCGACACAACCATACACAACATCACAGAACGTGTCTAAGCTGAGGGGAAGCTCAGTGACTTACGTATGAAGCGCATTGAAGCCATAATGGATAAAAATATGGCCGATATCAACGCTGCCATTAATTTGCTTGCTGAGAAAACGCAATATGAGTTGAATCTTCTCAACGAACGCATTGACAGTACAAACGAGCGCATTGACCATGCTATACAGTTGTCGAATGAAAAATTCGCTGCCATGAACGAGCGCATTGACCATCTCGAAAAGTCTTTCAACGAGAAAATTGAACATACCACCGAAACACTTAGTGCAGCGATTAATGCCGTTGACGCTCGTATAACAGCTACAAATGAGCGCATTGACCATCTCGAAAGATTCTTCAACGAGAAAATCGAGCATGTTGCCAAAGAGCTTAACGATAAAATTGAACATGTTACTGATACGCTAACTGTTGCGATTAATGCCGTTGACGCTCGTATAACGGATATGAAGGAAGAACTTAAACATGAGCAAAACAAGTCTCTCACTAAATTTGGTATCTTTATTGCCATTGCTGTTGGAATCTTCCAAGCCGTTGTCTCTATAGTCCTTCATTTTCTGGGATAGTTAGCACTTTAATGGTGGATAATAAAACTATCTAGGGAAGCTTAGATTTTGATTTAGGTTTTACTACGGCGGGGAGTTACGGTCCCCACCTGAAAAAGCAAACCCTAAGGCGGATGACAATTAGCGCGATTTGATTATCCGGATTAACTCCGTTACAGCTCGCACGAAGTCTGTTAAGGCTTCCGTGAGTTGTGTACTATAAGAATTAGGTGAGACAGAAATGCAGGATATTGATTCTCAGTTCACTCTCGAACATGAAGCTATACGTGAATATGGAGTATATCCCTTATTGAGAAGCATAGACAAAAGCCTCCACGAATTGCGAGAGGACATGTATATGTTCAGGAGGGATATTACAGCTCGCGTTTCTGTTTTGGAACAAACTTAGGAGAAACATTCTCAGGATATCTCAGAACTCAGAACTCGAGCAAGACACAGCCAGCTTGAGAAATGATGTAACTGAACTAAAAGATAGCATGAAAGAACTTCGTCGTGATGTTAGCGATATTAAGGGAGATATTAAGGCTCTCGCTGCTGGCTTTGGAGCTGCTCAAAGCCGTTTCAACTGGGGATTAGTTATTATTGGCATTATCGTGGGTCTCATTCAGCTTTTGAAATAGGCAGAACGTGGTATGATTTTCATCGTGAAAACGTTTTGCTTTAAGTTATACAACTCAAGACGCAACAAACATTTGATGAGGCTGAGCAACATCTCAGGACTTATCGATAATCATTGTATTGCTCTGCACAAACGTTACTACAGACTGTATAAGAAATATATCCGCAAATTTCAACTGACAAAACATCTCGTAAAGTTGAAGCGTACAAAGCGATTCGCATACTTCAAGGAACTTGATGCTCAGGCAATATAGGATATTGTGTTCAGAATAGAGATAGCATACAAACTGTTCTGAGGTAATCTGAAACGCGGAGTGAAAACTGCACCGCCTAAATTCAGGAAGGTAAAACGTTACAGGTCATTTACTATGACGCAGCACGGCTGGAAACTGGACGAGAAGAATGGCCGAATTAGAATATGCAAAAGATGGTACAAATATGAGTTGACAAAAAATCAGTGTAAAGAACTATAGGAAATGGTCGTCCAAGCTAACAACTCTGGGGCTGGATACGTCTTGCCGAAGGACGCAGTACACTCTCTCCAAAGTCGTTACTTCCCGTAGTCCCATAGCGTAGCCCCGAAGGGACGGTATAATCAAATTATACCGCGCTATTCATCTACCACCTATAGAGGGGGGGCTTCTTGCGGGTTATGATAAAAGTTAGCTCACCAGTTGATGAAATAAGAAACTGTTTTCACAATGATATAATAAATAAATATATTGAGAATATTGAGGAGTAGTTGATTACATTTGAAAAGAATATTTTTGCTGTTTGTATCGATCATATTGTTTACAGTATATATCTTTGAGCGGCCAGTTAAAAGTGAACCCATGCAAATGCCCCGTATAATCGGTTTTATTCCGCTGGACACAAGACCATACACATATGACATTCCTATCCAGCTCGGAGAACTCTTTGGAGCAAGAATATTGTATCCGTCTATGGACAGTCTTGCTTTTTTTCGTGAAGAGCCAGATTGTAAAATCATTCGTTCATGGCTTATGCAGACAGCTAACAACTGTGATGCCTTGGTTGTGAGCGCTGAACAACTGATATACGGAGGATTAATTCAGTCTCGTGAAATAAAAATTGACGCAACTGAGCGTAACGAAGCCCTAAACTTGCTTCGCTTTATCAAAAAAACACATCAGAGTTTGAAAATTTATGTTTCAACCGTGTTAATGCGAAATTCTATATCAATCTTCGATGAAGAAAGTACTTTCTGGTGGGAACAAATTCAGGAATATTCAAAAGCGTATTACCGTACATATACTAACGGTGATATGGAGGCAAAGGCAGAACTGCCGAGGAAATCCCTGAAAATGTGTTAAATACTTTTCTTAACGCAAGAAAATTTGGACATGAAACAAATCTTGGCTGCATTCAACTGGTTAAAGACGGCATAATAGATCAATTAATAATTTGTCAGGAAGATTCAGCTCCGGAAGGAATACAACGTTTTGAACAGGAGAAACTTTCAGCCATAATCAGAGAAAACGAACTCAATAATAAAATATTTATGGCAAATGGTGCAAGTGAATCCGGTGCAGAGCTGGTAATGCGTGCATTATGTTCTGAAGGAAGCAATACAGAAGTCGTATGGCTTGGAGAAAATATCGGATTTTCGGCTATGTATGAAGATCGCCCGTTCATCGAAAATCTTAATGCCCACATGTCAGCACTGAATATCAAAGAAATTCAGGGCTCAGATAATGTCATCTGTATTCTTCCGCCCAAAAGAAGACAAAAT
>CAJOGG010000141.1 GCA_905234205.1 uncultured Synergistales bacterium
CGGCTACTACCTTCCCCGCAAAGAACTAACCCAGTGCATAACCGGCTACACGCGAACCGTAATGAAGTTTTTGGAGGTAATGAAAGATGAAGGCTAAGACGATCGACCGTCTGGCTATGACGCGTCAGAAGTTCGGCGCAAAGATGTACGGGGATAAAGGACTTACCCAACAGGTAAGCTCAAAACACCGTGAAGGCTACAGCACTTGCCCTTCTTGCGGTCAACAAACACTAATCCACGAAGACGGATGCATGCACTGCCGCTCTTGTGGTTGGTCGGCTTGCGGTTAGGAGGTGAGATTTCATGATCGCTATCGATTTAGCCGCTGGCGTTTTCGCAGTTATTGTCGGCTTGCTCGTTACCGCTTGCGTTATCACTTGCATCATCGCTCAACAAACACTCGAACAGTGCAAGGAAGTTTTGCGGTCTGCTATTGACTGTATGTTTTGGGCTCAAGACAAGCAGAAGGAAGAATATCATCATGAAGGAACAGATTAATACGGCAGGCTTCATTAACAGGAGGAAACATGAACATCATCAGCGCGAAAAACATTAAGCAGTCTCACATTACTGCTCTCATCTACAGCACTCCGGGCATGGGGAAAACTACCCTGCTCGGCAAACTCAAAGGGCACACGTTGATTGTTGACGTAGACAAAGGTACAAGCGTTCTTGCTGGTCGCGATAATGTGGACATCGTCAGGCTCTCCAAAGGTATGGATGAGCTGCGGCAAATTATCATCGAGCTTAAGGCTAAATGCGATTACGATAACGTCTGCATTGATAGCCTGTCGGAGCTTGAAGGCGCAATGCTCTCTGAGCTTGGACGAAAAGGTAACAATAACGGCGTTCCTTCTCTAGCTGACTACAACAGAACTGACTGCTTCCTCATCGATTGGTGCAGAATGGCTCGCGATATTGACGCTAATATTTTCTTCACCGCTTGGGAGAAATACACAGACTTAACCGCTCCTAGCGGCGAAAAGGTTACTGCTGTTCGCCCCATGCTCAGAGACAAGAATATAGAGCGTCTATGTGGCTTGTGCGACATCGTCGGAAGAGTGGAGATTAACCGCGAGGATGGCAAGCGCATTCTTTGGCTTGAAGGCAATCCTCGCAAGATCGCTAAAGACCGTATTTACAAACGGCAATGGTGTACGTTTGAGGATGTTATTCCGGCTTAATGATAAAGACTTCAGACCAAATGAACATAATCTTTACTTCTTATTCGGCCTGAAGTCTTCAGCTACATCCGCTGACATCAAATCTGCTTACCGCAGACTTACGCGCAAATATCACCCCGATTTTCATGACGGGGCTAAATCATTTCAAGACGCTTTCTCCATCATTAACAACATATATTCCATCTTAATCAATGAGAGAAAACGTTTTGATTACAACATCATTTACAGGAGGAAAATAAAAGACATGGCAGTCGTAAATTACTCTGCTTACAACGCGGAGGACTTCCACAATGACGCTTACGCTCTCATCCCTGCAGGCAAATACAGGGTTCGCATCGAGGATGCTAAAGAGAGAATTTCTCGCTCAGGCAAGGACATGATTGAACTTACCCTCGCTGTATCGGGTTACAGCTCCAAACTTTGGAGCTATATCATTCTTGACCAGTCAACACCGGAAGCTATCAAGAAAACTAATCAGGCTATCGGTACTGTCTTCGACAGCTTCAAGATCCCTCACGGCGACTTAGAACTTGACCACTGGATCGGACGCGTCGGAGGAGCTAAGGTCAACCACAGGGACGGCATCGACGGTGAGCCTCGCGCTAACATTCAGTACTTCCTCTACCGTAAGGAAGTCGACAAGCTCCCTGCTTGGAAAAACCCGGACGGCTCTACTCCAACTGTTCAGGATAACATCAATCCTGACATGACGGACTTCGACGGCAAACCCATTGACCCGGATAACCCTCACGGTATCCCGTTCTAGACTCTCGGCTAGGTGCTAACTTCGTAACAACAATTAAGACTGCACTATTCACGTCAACTATGATATTTTTCTCGCAGTTATGGTAAGATATAAGAACATAAAAATATCCCCATATCCCTTACTTTGGACAGCGGATCTGGGGAGGCTTTGATTTATCTGCATATTCTTTTGCCTGAGTATTTTAACACATATTAGAACTTGCGGATACCCAAAGCCTCCAACTCTAAGGAGGTAACATGAAACAATATAATTTCAATCTTGAAAATGTACGGCAACAAGTGATAGAATTTATGCAGCGGGTTGACTCTTGTCCCCAAAATTTAACAGCGTCGACGCTGATTCTTGACGGTGAGATTCATCGTTACTCAACGCGAGAGGACAAACGCGGAGAAAAATCTGGTGCGTACTGCATCCATTCTGACGGATGGCCCGCGGGCTTCGTTCAGGATTGGCGCAAGGGCATCAAAGAATACTGGAAATACGATGTCGGCATCGCTTCTACTCTCACTGATGAACAACGCACTTACTTCAACAGTGAGGAGTTCAAGAAAAAGTGCGAAGATGAACACAAAAAGGCTGAACAGAAACGCGCCTATAGACGCACTGTTCAGACTGAAAAAGCTCGGCAGCTTTGGGATAGACTTATCACTGCTCCTAGTAATCATCCGTATTTACTACGGAAAAATATTAAACCTTTAGGCGTTGCTTATAATCCTAATACTAAGTGCCTCGCTGTCCCTCTCAGAAACATTAAAGGACAGATCATGTCGATTCAATGGATACCTGCTGAACAAGATAAACACAAACTCTTCTTTGAGGGGGCGGAGCTTAATGGCGCGTTCTTCTCTTACGAACTCGACACTATCAATTTCCCAGAGGGGTACAACGACTTCATTCTGCTCGGTGAAGGCTTCGCTACTATGGCTAAACTTCATGAGCTTACTCATTACCCGGTCGTCGCCGCTATGACTTGCTTTAGACTTGAGGAAGTCGCTAAAGTTATTCATGACGCTTACCCAAAAGCTAAAATCATTCTCTCGGCTGACAATGATCATGAGACCGAGAAAAAACGCGGACATAACCCGGGCTTGTTCCACGCTGACGCCGTAGGGAAAAAAGGCCTCATTCAATGCGTCATTTTCCCGGACTTCAAACCTGATGAACAAGGCTCGGACTGGGACGATTTCGCTCTGCTACACGGTGATGAAGTAACTGCTAACACTCTGCGCTCAGCATTCGAACAGGCTTCTTTGCCTCCAAACATTAAGCAGAAAATAGACCAACACAAGCTCCTATTCACCAATGCTCAGGAACTACGTAACAAAGTCTTTCTGCCTATCAAGTGGGCGGTCCCGGGTTTGATACCGTCAGGGCTTTCTATTCTCGGTGGCGGCCCCAAAATCGGTAAGTCTATCTTTGCTCTCAATATCGCCGTCGGCATCGCTATCGGGGGCTGTGTGCTCGGAAAGATTAACGTTACTCAGGGAGACGTTCTCTACCTTGCTCTTGAGGATAATCAACGACGACTCAAAGATAGAATACTGGGTATACCTTTCCTCAATGAGGATGATGACATTTTTCGGCTTACTCTTGCTACTATCGTTCCGCGTCAACAGGAGGGCGGGCTTGAATATATCAAGTGGTGGATTACAGAACATCCTCAGGCTCGCCTTGTCATTATCGATACACTGCAGAAATTCAGGAAGCAGCTTTCAGGCAAGGGCAACATTTACGCTGAAGATTACGATGTCATCAGTGAACTAAAGACTGTCGCTGATACTTTCGACGTGGCTATCCTCGTCATTCACCATCTAAAGAAAATGAGTGCTAAGGAGAACAAAGTGTCAGAACTTGGCGGCGATTGGGTCAACTCCTTTTCTGGTTCAGTCGGTCTATCTGGCAGTGCTGATGCTCTCTTCATCATCAAGCGCGATAGAACTGACTCCAGTGCAAAAATGTTTAGGACGGGCAGGGATGTTGAGGAGGCTGAATTTAACCTCAGGCTTGACGGCATCGGTTGGTATCTCCAAGAAGATGCAGACAGCTTCATTCTTCCTACGTGGCAGAAACAGATACTTGACTTCATCAAGGAACACGGCAGCGTTACCCCATCGGAATTAGCTACGGGGTACGACTTAAACCTCAACACGGCGAAAAGTAATCTACGTCGTCTAGAGAAAGAAGGCCGCATCAAAAAGACAGGGTACGGGAAATACGAGTTAAACCCTGATTACAACTCCAAGTGAAAAATAGGAGGAACTTTTACCCCGCTTTTACTGGCGGGGTTTTTCTGTCCCTTCAAGTTATTAGCACTACTAGTAATTGGCTGAGAGATAGAGAGATTTTTTCTTGGTGTTAAGCTCTAGTCTCCTATGTCACACATTCTCTCTTTGCAACTGTTGCAACTCTTCTGTATTTATAAGGGTTTATACAGCCTATTTTTGCAACCTTTTTGCAACTCTTTGCAACTCTTCTGTGTTCATCAATGTTTATATAGCCTGATGAATTGGTCAGAATCAAAGAGTTGCAAAAATTGTATACAGAGTTGCAACAATTCGCCAAGAGTTGCAAAAGAGTTGCAAG
>CAJOGG010000142.1:0-7562 GCA_905234205.1 uncultured Synergistales bacterium
TAGAGCGACAACATGAACATGAACTTGAGAAAAAAGTTAAGGCCATGCTTGAACAAGTTTTTGGTCCGGGGACAGCCGTTGTAAGAGTGAGAGTCGATTTAGACTTTGATAAGCGCACAAGCAGTTACGTTGAGTACACTCCCAACCCTGAAACAGGCACAGGAGTCCCGCGAAGCAATGAACGTCAGGAAGAAAGCTACACTGGCCAAGGTAACCCGGTCAATGGCAATCCAGGGACTACAACAAATATTCCAGGTTATGCGATAAATACCAACACCGTAGAAAGCGAGTACAACAGATCTAACGCGACTACAAACTACGAAATCAGCACACGTAAAGGCGACCAAATCGTAACACCAGGAGGAGTCCGCAGGTTGTCAGCGTCAGTCTTGATTGATGACAAATACAACGAGATTACCGAAGAAAGACTCGATGCTTTGCAGGAAGTAATTTCTTCAGCTATTGGTTTCAATCGTGATCGTGGAGATACTTTAGTTGTTCGTGCTATGAGATTCTCGACGGCTTTTGCTGATGCTATGGCGGATCAAATGCGACAAGATAGACTGTTGCGAATCACTTACGGATCTATAGCGGCGGTTCTGGTTTTGTTGATTTTGGGAATAGCTTTCTTTGTGTGGTTGAGAATGAAACGTGCAAGACTTGCTGTCCAGGAAATTGAAGCTGAAGGGAAGAAAGTACCGACGATTCAGGAAATGCTTACTTCGCCGGATTTACTTGCGTTCCAGGGTGAAATGGCTGTGCTTGAGGAACAGTTGAAGGCTTATGCTAAGAGTCACCCAGATGAAATTGCTACGCTTGTCAACGAATGGCTTTCAATGGATAGTTAAGCAAAGGAGGAGTAACACATGCCACCTAAAAACGACAAAGGTAACGGGGAGAAAGGACTATCAGGCCGTGAGAAAGTTGCGGTCTTGATGGTTTCGCTTGGGAGTGATATAGCCCCCGAGGTATACAAGAAACTTGATGACCCTACTATAGAATTAATCACGCTTGAGATAGCAAATTTAAGAAAGGTAACGCCCGATGTAAAGCTCACTGTTCTGAAAGAAGCACAGGAAATTCTAATGGCACGTGAGTTTATGGCGCGTGGAGGTGTTGAATATGCAAGAGACGTACTCGAAAAAGCTATTGGCCCGGAGAGAGCTCAAAGTTTGCTTGCCAGAATCACAGCAAGTTTACAGGTCAAGCCATTCGATTTCATGAGACATACAGACGCAGCCCAGATACTTGGCTTTATCCAGAACGAACACCCGCAGACTATAGCTTTAATTCTCTCGTATCTTGAACCGCAGCAGGCCGCAATGATTCTTAGTGGCTTAAACCCGATCTTACAGGCCGACGTCACAAAACGTATTGCCAACATGGATAGAATCACTCCGGAAGTTTTGAGGGAGGTTGAACGAGTGTTAGAGCGTAAATTGAGCAGCGTAATGGGCCAAGATTTCTCTGTTGCTGGTGGAATTGATGCAGTAGTCGCCATAGTGAACAGCACTGACAGAGCCACAGAACGTAACATCATGGAATACTTGGAAGAGAACGATCCCGAACTCGCTGAAGAGATCAAGAAACGTCTATTCGTGTTTGAAGACTCAATGCGTCTTGATGATAGATCGTTACAACGAGTGTTGCGTGAAGTTGACATGAAAGAGCTTAGCTTGGCACTCAAAGGTGCTACAGAAGACCTCAAGACCAAATACCTTAGGAATATGTCGAAACGTGCGGCCGAAATGTTGCAGGAAGATATGGACTTCATGGGACCTGTACGAGTTAAGGACGTTGAAGAGGCACAGCAGAAAGTTGTCAATATCATTCGTGGCTTAGAGGAACAAGGCGAGATAGTTATTGCTTCAGGTGGAGGGGACGATATGATTGTCTAGCCTTGCTCATCAACGTGTATTGCGGACGGTCAGACTTTTACCCCAAGCCGTTAAGATAGGTATCCTCGAAAGTGAGATTAAGCAAGAAGGTATAAGACCTCCTGAGCAGAAGTCTAGCGTGCCCGAGAAAACCTCCTTGAAAACTCCTACACAGCCACAAAAAGTTCAGGTGAAAATCCCAGAACACACTGCAAAAGAGCTTGAGGAATTATCAGCGCAAATAAAAGCCTTGACCAACAGTCTTAGCAATGCTGAAGTGAGTAATGCTGAATTATCTGAAGCGAAAAAGAAACTTGAAAGCGAAATAGGCGGAATAAAATCAGACTACGAAAAACGCAGAAAGACCCTTGAATCTGAAGCACAGGCAAACGCGAAAAAAATGGCCGACAAAGCACGACAACAAGCTTTCACTGAAGGACAGATTAAGGGGTACGAGGAAGGACTCAAGAAAGCACGTCAAGAAGTTGAGCAAGAATACTTTGAGAAATTTTCAGAGCTTGCAGGCGTAATCGAAGGCGTCGGTAAAAAACTTGACGGAAGCTTTAACGAGTTAGTGAAACTTCATCAGCCTAGAATGATTCGTCTATGGTCGGAAATGCTTAAGCGAATGTTGCACAGGCAAGTTGAATTAAACCCTGACACTATAGACACGGTCTTATCGGAAATACTTTCAAGGCTCAGCGACAAGAACCAAATTTTGATTTACGTATCACCTGATGACCAAAAGCATTTAGAGGGCGAACTAGATACGAAATTTCAGGAGTCTTTGCGCGGGGCTAAACGTGTTGAAGTGAAATCAGATCCAAACGTTGAAAACGGAAGCTGCATTGTAGAAACAGGATTAGGAGTTTACGACGCACGTTGGAAGACGCAAATTAGCCAGATCGAATCTGTTGTAGATGAGATATTCCAGCAAGTAGCGAAGGAAGACAAGTAAATTATGAGCGTTTCAGATATAGAAATTGATGCCGATTTATTCCAGTTATTCTCCATAGATTTATTACAGAAACCATTAATCAAGATCAACGGCCGTATAGTTCAAGTTGTAGGTTTAGTAGCAGAGTCTCAAGGCCCTGATGTCAGAGTCGGGGATTTGTGCCATATATGCTTTCGTGATGGTTCACATGAACTTGACGCTGAAGTCGTAGGATTTCGTGACGATAGAGTGCTGTTAATGCCGCTTGGAGCACTGCAAGAAGTTGGCCCTGGCTGTGATGTTGTTTCGACTAAAGCGTTGTTGGGAAGAGTCCTTGACGGTTTAGGCAATCCGATTGACGATAAAGGCCCGATAGCTGCGAGTGATTTTTACCCATTGTATGCAACTCCTCCGCACCCGTTGAAGCGCAAAATGGTGGATACTCCTTTATCTGTAGGCGTGAGAGTCATTGATGGAATGTTGACGCTTGGAAAGGGACAACGTATAGGAATTTTCGCGGGCTCTGGCGTAGGAAAAAGTACGCTTATGGGAATGATGGCGCGTTACACAACTGCTGATGTAAACGTGATTTCATTGGTCGGTGAACGTGGTCGTGAGGTTCGTGAATTTATTGAACGTGATTTAGGGCCTGAAGGTTTGAAGCGTTCTGTTCTCGTGATAGCAACTTCGGATCAACCGGCGTTAATTCGTCTTAAATCAGCAATGACAGCCACTGCCATAGCAGAATATTTCAGAGATCAGGGTAAAGACGTTTTGTTGATGATGGATACAGTTACGCGTGTTGCTCGTGCTCAACGTGAAATAGGTCTAGCGATTGGTGAACCACCGGCGACTCGTGGCTATACTCCTTCAGTGTTCGAAATGCTGCCGAGATTGTTGGAACGTGCAGGAGCGGGCGAAGTCGGAAGCATAACGGGAATTTACACGGTGTTAGTTGACGGTGATGACATGAATGAACCAGTAGCTGATACAGTGCGAGGAATTTTAGACGGCCATATAGTATTATCGCGAAAGATAGCTGCACGAAATTTTTACCCGGCTGTCAGCGTTCTTGATAGCGTAAGTCGTGTAATGCCTGCTCTAGTTTCCCGTGAACACCTTAACGCGGCTGGACGTGTTCGTGATCTACTTGCAACATATGCGGAGTCGGAGGACTTGATTAACATTGGCGCGTATAAATCTGGCTCAAACATGCGAGTCGATTGGGCATTAGCCAACATGGAGAACGTGAGAAGCTTTTTGTCGCAGAGAGTTGAAGATCCAACGACATTTGACGAAACCGACAAGAGATTACTTGAGTTAGCCCCGTATCCGAATCAGAATCAAACACAGCAATAAAAATTACAGAGAGGAGAAATAATTGTCATGAGTACAGTAACATTGGAAGAAGGAACATTTGTACAGGTCGATCCGGAATTAATCATGCAGGCCGAAGACAGGTTAAGCAATACAGTTTTCTCATATTCTAAAGCGATAGAGCTGTCCACGAAGAGTATTATTCGCAACGGTTTGCAACTTGAAGCAATTGGATACGATAAACCGCCTGTGCCTTGCCTTGAGGATTTGACGGAAGAAGCATTTGATGAGATTGAACGAGGAGAATGTTGCACATTGGAAGAAGTTGAGGAGGATATGAGAAATTATGGCGTTAAATTTTAGGGTTACTTTCTCCCAAACTTCCAACAAAGAATTACGCGATATTGATTCCCTGATTTAGTCCAATGCAGCAGCGCATAGCAAAATTCAACCGTATACTAAAGATTCGTGAGGACAGCCGCAGGAACGAGCAGGCAATCTTGGCTTCAGAACGCAGTGAAGAACGTGCCGTCATGGATCACATTAAGCAGCTTGAGGGCGAGAAAGCACAGGCCATTCACGATTTCAGCCACTCTGGGACAAAGACAATTTCAGCAACGGATTTATGGTTTCAACGACAATTTATAGACGCAATTAACACAGATATTCACAAAGGACATGACTCACTGAATGAAGTACGTAATAGAATCATAGGCACGGAAGCAAGATTAGTTGAACGTCACAAAGACGTCAGGATCATGGAGACTTACATAGATCATCTTAAAGAGGCAAATTTTCAGGAAGAATTAAATATAGAACAAAACGAATTAGACGACGTAGCCACAATGCAATTTTCAAGACGAGGAGCGTATTAAATCATGGGACCAAATTTTAACAACATTAGTAGAGTTTTATCACGAATAGACGAAATTAATAGACAGTTTCACACTTTTCAACCACCAGAAACTAACACGCAAAAAAGCAAATTTATAGACGTTATGAACGACGTACAGAGAGCTCGGACGAAAACTAAATCAAATATTTCAGGCAAAACGAGTTATCCGGAACTTGAAGACGTAATTAGCGAATGTGCAGAGAAATATAACATCGACAACGAGTTAATCCGCGCTATGATTCAAGTTGAATCGGGCTGGCATACCGACGCAGTATCCAACAAAGGCGCACAAGGTCTCATGCAGTTAATGCCACGTACCGCAGCTATGTTGGGAGTTGATGACCCGTTCGATCCAGTCCAGAACATTGAAGGCGGCGTAAGATACATTTCTGATTTAACCGATAAATATCGCGGAGACATTGAGAAAGCTTTAGCAGCATACAACGCAGGGCCAGCACGAGTTGATTCGGGAAATATTCCTGACGTATCAAAGCGTTATGTGAAAAATATCATGGCTATATATCGCAAGTTAAGGGAGGTCGGCTAGAATGGCAGAGGAAAGACCACAGGACGCAGCACCATCAGAGCCTATTGTACGCAAAAAGAAGAAAAAGAAGAAACTTGGGAAGATGACGTTTTTTTTCTGGATGATTCTTTTGGCATTGGGCACTGCTACGGGAATGCACTTGAGCGGCATTTGGGACGGCCGGCCAATATTTTGGACAATTATTCCTAAAATTCCTTATTTCGGTCCGCAATTATCAGAATTTTTCCAGGTCCCGGAGTTTTATGCCCTTAGCGTCGGTGAACGTAGAGCGGTTGAGCTTGAACAGTGGCAAAGAAGACTTGATGCTCGTGAACGTGCAATTGAAAGCAGTGATGTTGAGCGTATGACAGTCTACGAGAACAGAGAATTAGCCTTAATGGATTTATCCAGAGATATTGCGAGAAGGCAACGTAGATTGAGAACTGAAACGGAACAAACAGCTGCTCAAAATAATTCAGGACCGACTGAAACGGAGCAGGAATTAATGAATCAGGTAGCACGAACTTATCAAGATATGTCAGCACGTAACGCCGCCGCAATAGTTGAACAATTAAGAGACGCTTTTGCCGTTGAATTACTGATGAAACTTCCCAATGATGCACGCGCTTCAATCATGGGGAAACTTAGACCGGCCAAGGCTGCAAGAATAACTGAATTAATGTCTCGTCCACAACGATAATAAGAGATAAGGAGGCGTTAATTTATGTCAACAGAAATTTTTGCATTCATTCAAGCCCAAGTTAATACACAGGTTCAACCCGCGATAAATTCTAAAGGCGCGGAAAATTCTGACGTACAGCCAGGACTCTTTGATAGCCTAATAACTGAATTAACCGAAAACAACGTAGAACAAATAGGTGAGTTGGAAACAGTCTTACCCGAATTTATAGAACAGTCGACCGAGCCTGCTCCCCAAGTATTGACGTTTAATAGCAAGGGTTCGTTCAATATGTCAGTGATAGATTTATTAGCTGACGTTAAAGTCAACGTTGAGAAGACTCCAGGGGGTCTGCCAGAAGATTTAGGCACAGAGCTGAAGAACTTATTCACCACTATAAAATCCTCGTTCGATGAAAATCCGATTGAGCAAGCTGAAATTTTTGGCACGGAAAATATTGACGATATAAACCAGGTTATTTCGCAACTGCTTAGCGATAATAATGATGAAGCTATTAACGATATACTCGCAACTCTTCCGGAAGAAACTCAACAAGAAATTCAAAGCTTGATTAATGAGATCAAAGACTCCCTAGAGAATGCTAATCCAGACGTTCAGGAGCCGTTAATGACTCTTGTATCGACTCTAGCAAAACACGACGTAATAAAACCTGCTGACGATAAAAATATTGCTCTTGATTCAGATTCACAAACTGACGATAACGACGACGAACAAGAAATTTCCGATACTGACGTGAACGTTAATGTTGCCGCGGCTTCTGTTACTCCTGTATACACTCCCGAAATTAATAATTCACAGCCTGCACTCGTTAAGAATGATAACGCCGAAAATTCACAGCAAGTGATTCAGCCTCAATATGCTACAAAAAATGTTCAACGCGAAGTCAAGGCCAAGACTGATAACAATGTTGCTTTGGAGCCTGAAAACGACGAAGCCGAGAACGTTAAGCCCGAGTCAAATTTCAGGGAAGTATTCGAGGCGCGCAACAGAGAACACGAAAATCAAGGCCAGCAAAACTTTGACGACTCTCAACACGATAACGAGAACCAGGGCCAAGAATTTTTCTCACGCGATAGAAACTCATCACGCACACGAAATAGCAACGACCGAAGAGTCACAACGGCTAACAATGATACTTCACGCTCAACAACCACAACTTCCCACAGGACTGACTCACGCAATGATTTCTCTAGCTTCTTTGAGGGAGTGTTGAATAATCGCCGCAGCGTCTCGCAAACCTCACCTTCACCGTTAAATCTTAGAACCAACATAAATTTCACACAGAGCGAAACTTTACGTGATGGGCTTGT
>CAJOGG010000142.1:7627-10440 GCA_905234205.1 uncultured Synergistales bacterium
CCGGCTTTGGGTAGAATCTCTGTAGAACTGACTTCAGGGACTTCGGGCATGGAAGCTTCAATTAAAGTGGCAAGTGAGCAAATCCGACAATTAATTCAAGACCAAATATCCCAACTTCGCATGAATTTATCTCAACAGGGTGTGCAGGTTGCAGAATTTACAGTTGACGTTCAGCAGGATAACCAACAGAGCGGACAACATTCTCAAGATGATAATCAGAATCAAAGGCGCACGGCAATTTTAGGCGGGGTTGAGGACGAGGACACAGAAGAATTTAGAGTAGACCTAGAAGACGGATTATTATATTGGGTAGCATAACAGGAGAGATAAAAACATGCCAGTAACAAGCACGAATAACTATACAGATTTAGCAAATCTCAGCGTAACAAACACACAAAGCACTTCCACAGCAACAGCCGTAACGAATGCAGCAAACGATACACTTGGTAAGGACGCGTTCTTGAAGTTGTTAATAGCCGAGTTATCGAATCAAGACCCATTGAACCCAATGGAAGACCGCGAATTTGTTTCACAGATGGCCACTTTCTCGCAGCTTGAACAAATGCAGAACATGAACAAGACCCTTGACTCAATGGCCGAGGCTAATAAGTTCTCCGCAGTAAGCTATATTGGTAAGGCAGTGGCTTTCACTACGACAGAAGGCGAAGGCGACGACGCTGTATCTTCACAGAAGGTTGCAATAGTCAATCACGTCTGGTTTGATCCGAATAATAAAGTGATACTAGACACAACAGAAGGCGAAGTTGCACTTGAGGACGTTGAAGGAGTTTCATCAATAAGTTAAGGTAATAAAATTGCTCTCACGGACGAGATTATGGCAAAAAGGCAGGATAGCAGGAAGGACGCCCGCCGAAAAAATATATTACGAGAAAGGAATTTATAGAACATGTTAAGATCTTTAATGACAGCAGTAACGGGTGTTCGCGCTCACCAAACCATGCTCGACGTAACGGGCAACAACATAGCCAACGCAAACACTACAGGCTTTAAGAAAGACAACACGATCTTTGCTGACCTAATGTATCAGGCCAACAAGTACGCTTCAGGAGCTGGAGATACACTCGGAGGAATCAACCCTGCACAAGTTGGACTTGGTGTAAGCGTTTCAGCAATTGAGACGATTTTCACGCAGGGTTCAGGCTCATACACTGGCAACGCCGCCGATATGATGATTCAGGATAAAGGCTTCTTTGTGTATTCAGACGGAAATCAACAGCTTTACTCACGTTCGGGGGCACTCACTCTTGACAGTAACAGCGACATGGTTATGTCGGGCCAAGGCTACAAACTTCAAGGCTACAAAATGGAAGAGACCCCACTTGACGGTTACAAACAGGCCGCAGAACTTTCAACCGTAAATATTCCCTTGGGTCAGAAAATTGACGCTAAAGCCACAACGCGCGTAGATTATCAATGTAACTTGGACAGCAGAAGCAGTGCTTATTTGCCTTATGGTTTCGCGGATTTGCCATTTAACGCATTTGCAGGCTGGAAGGGGAACGCTACAGGTACAGCAGTTGTTACTATGGCTGGCAGTGAATACGAAATGAGCTTCACAACTACCGGAGTAAAGGCTTCAACGATAAGTCGTAATAATGGAGCAACGGCAGGAGCTGGAACTGGTATTAACTATTTAGACATTGACATTGTAAGTAGTGGCGCAACAACAAGACTGACATTTGACATAGTTGACGTTGACAAGGATACAGGACTTCCAGTTTTGGATCTTCCAAGAATTGATACAGATGCTACAGGAACTCAATATATGACACAGGATCCCGGGACTAATGGCTTTGTCGGTTGGATTGACAATACTACTAACACTTTCGTTGATGCTGTTCCGGCAGATACAGATACAAGCGGTTACATTCCTGTCTATCAATTACCAGGCAAGACGCCTCCGCAATATGTAGCTGTTCAGTACGATGACTCGACGGGGGCAGTAAGAATTCGTGATGTTGAGGCAAATCCTACAGGAACTGGTAATGTTTTACAGGCAGATGATGTAATTGTTGCCAGAGCAGCTATGTTCACATATAACTTGAAAGACAACATGAACTATACGAACTTTCAGCTTCGAGGCACTCTTGATACGGCTAATGCACCTGCAGAGGCATTAGATGGTAACGGCGAACTTACCTACAACTTCATAGCAGAGTTTGACGAGAGCGTTACAAAAGGAAATGCTGACAGCTCGAGTCTTGCAAAATCACAGTCAAAATTGAAATTATGGTACTACGGTTATTCTAATAACGATATTACCGCAGGAACTCCTCCTACTTTGAATGCAGATGCTGTCCCACAAATGCACAGACTTGACGCAGTCGTGAACTTCAACGCCGATGGAACATTTGAGTCAGTTGCTTGGGAGTCCGCAGATGGTGACGCTCCAGCAGGCTATCATATAGAAAGATGGACATCTAACGTTGGTGATCCAGCCGTTGCTACAACAGTAGAGCCGAATTTCCAAATCGCAATAGGTTCATCAAGCGCAGCAACAAGCAGCACAGACACGTTAAACTTCAAACAAGCAAAGAACCTTAATGACCCCGGCAATCTCACTGACGAAGGATTATGGCAGACAGCGGGCACAACTTATCAGGGCGGTTATCATGCTACAAAGATGACAATTTACGACGACAACGGCAAGACACACACGCTAGAAGTTACATTTAAGAAACTCACGGAAAATCGTTGGCGTTGGGAAGCATTCCTTGTTGAGGAGGACGAGTCCGGACAGGATAAACTTGTGAACATAGTCCCGAGTCCAAATTCAGGCGAAGTTGAGTTTG
>CAJOGG010000143.1 GCA_905234205.1 uncultured Synergistales bacterium
TCATGATGAGGTCGCCAGGGCTTTGAAATATTTACGCAACACTGACTCAATTCTACCTATAGTTTCTGCAATGTGTAACAGGTTACGAATCGCGTTAATGTTGTCGTGTTTCAGGAATGCTAATGAAGTCGTGAAGTTGTTGGGCTCAAGGCCTTATGCTGTCAATCTCGCGAGAACTGCTCTGAAAAATTTCGGGGCTGACAGAATCAAAACGTTCATAGCAAAATCCATACGCTTATCATTTCTTGAGAAGACTAGCAGGTCGGAAGGTTGGCAAGGTTTCGAGCTAATAATTTGGGAATTAATGAGCAAAATCTAGTATAATACTTAGCAAAAACTCACAAGGAGGTGTATTAGTATGCAGGTTACGTCTATGTTATCAGCAGGGTATTTAGAGCCCATGCAGAATATATCTCGCGTCCAGAAAGCAGAAAACGTCAAGGAAGTCGATCAAGCTAACCAGCAGCGCGAGCAGGAAATCTTAGCCGAAGAACAAGCTATTAAGGCCAAGTTAGGCAGTAACGCTCAAGTCCATACAGTCTATCATTATTCGGTGGGGTCCGACGGGAGACGCTATATTGTCGGGGCCTCTGTGACGATGAAAGGCAGCGAGGAAGACCTCAACAGAGTCAGCGGAGGAATTGCCCAGGAGGATTTACAGAGTCAGAAGCAGGAAGCTCAAGACGCTCTCAAGAAAGACGCTCAACGAACAGAAGACTCCCAGAACATCATCAAAGCCGAAGCCGAAAAACGCGAAGCCAAACTCAAAGAGGACAAAACCGAGGACAAGAAAGACGATCAAGAACGAGAACTTGAAAACGTTCAGCGCGAAGTCGTGGCACATGAAGCAGCACACCAAGCAGCCGCAGGAGAATTTGGTGGTGGAGTAAGTTATTCGTACACGGAAGTTGACGGGAAAGCTTACATAACCGGCGGAGAAGTTCCCATTAAGCTCAAAGAGGGCGGGACTCCTGAAGAAACTTTACGCAACATGCAACAAGTTCAACGTGCAGCCAACGCCCCAGCAGATCCTTCAGGCCAAGACAGAGCAGTTGCAGCAAAAGCCGCAGCCATTGCCTCAAAAGCTAGACAGCAAATTATTCAGGAAAATTCACAGGAAACTCACGAAACCGAAATAGCAAGAGGCACCCCGATCATTACCCCTGTAAGCCGTGAAGATGAACAATATGACTCAGACAAAGACGGCGTGCAATCGTTGTTAGCGTCAATTAAGGAACTTGAGATTCAAAATCTAATGCCAGCCGCTTAAACTCTACAATGAACAAATTAATCTTATATGAATGAGAATCCCCCGGCTAATCGCGCTAAAACCGGAGGATTTTTTGTTATGGAGGAAAATTACATGAATATCTTTGAGAGAATGCTCAACACTCAAGCCCTTATGTTTATCTATGTCGTTACGGGAATAATTATGGCCAAGACGAAAATTTTGAAGCATGAAGGCCGCTCGAGTTTCATAAATTTGTTGCTGGATATAACTTTGCCTTGCATGGTCCTGAACTCCTTTAACGTTGACACGGATATTAATCAGTTAATCGCCGCCGGAGAAATCATATTAATCTCTTCAGCTTGCTTCTTTATCGCGTGGGTTATGGGGAAAATTTATTGGCGCAAAGCTCCTCATGATCGTAAGGCCGTGTTGGAATTTGCTACGATATTCTCAAACGCAGGTAACGCAGGCCTCCCGATTGTTGCTTCTGTTTTTGGGACTCAAGGTGTATTTTTCGCGTCGTTCTATCTTTTGCCGGCTCGTGTATTAATCTGGACAGCAGGGCTATCGCTTTTCGTTGAGGGTGTGAATTTCCGTGACAAGCTAAAAATTTTGCTGAAGACTCCAAGTCTTGACGTAGTGTTTATTGGACTCGTGTTAATGTTTTCGCCCGTGAAATTACCCGTTGTACTCTCTACAGCCATCAAAAATATTGGGGACATGACCGGGCCTTTGTCAATGATGATAATCGGAGCTGCCTTGGGTGAATCGAATCTGCGTGAAGCTTTTGACATTGACGCCTTCAAATTAACGTTCGTGCGCTTAGTTGTACAGCCATTGATATTTATGTTCCTGTTACGAGCTATCGGAGTGCAGGATATTTTGTGGCAAGTTACTGTGACTCTTACAGCTATGCCCGCCGCCGCAAACACGGAGATAATCGCGGAAATGTACGGCAAAGATTACAAGTTTGCTGCTCGCTGTGTGGTAGTATCGACTATAATATCGCTCGTTAGCGTGCCAATATTAACGCTATTATTCTAAGGAGGTAAATTTATTTATGACAAAACGTTTTATGCTTGCTTTACTTGCTGTTGCTCTTGTTGCTTCGGCATGTTGGGCAAATACTCCGGATAATGACATCGTGATTGTATTCACTAACGACGTTCACTGCGGAGTAGATGAAAGTATAGGTTATGCAGGAGTTATGAGTTACAAGCATGAAGTTGAAAAGCTCACGCCATATGTGACTCTTGTTGACGCTGGAGACTGGGCACAAGGTGGAGTGATCGGAGCTATCTCGCAAGGACGCTATATCGTCGAGATAATGAACACAATGGGCTACGAGATCGCTGTACCGGGCAATCATGAATTTGATTATGGTTGGGGACAATTTGAGAGCTTTGTTAGAAATCTTAAGCCGGGATTCATTTCGTGCAACTTGAGAGATCTGCACACAGGGCGATTACTTTTTGCTCCGTACAAAATTTTCACGTATGGCGATGTTAAAGTTGCGTTTGTGGGAGCCTGTACACCAGAGTCAATAGTTAAGTCAACCCCTTCAACGTTTATGGACGAGAACGGGAAATATATCTATGACTTTGACGGAGAAGCCACCGGAGAAAAATTAATCGCTACGATTCAGAAAGCTGTTGACGAAGCAAAGAGTGAAGGGGCTGATTACGTTATCGTAGTTGGACATTTAGGCGAATACAAGGACGTTGTTACAGAATGGAGCGCGCCATTTATCGCAGAACGTACACGCAACATTGACGCTTTTATCGATGGACATTCACACGAGGTTACACCCGGCCTTCACTTCAAGAATCTTGACGGCAAAGACGTAGTAGTTACTCAAACAGGAACGAAATTAATCAATATCGGCCAAGTTACTATCACGAAATCAGGAGAAGTCAAGACGGAGTTAATCAACAAAGTTGACAGCAAAGACCCCAAAATCGAAGCAGTAATCAACAACATCAAAGCACGCTATGAAGATACGTTGAAACAGAAATTGACTCACACTAACTTTATTTTACGCGCAACTGATGACGATAAAGAATGGCTGGTCAGGAATCGTGAGACGGGATTAGCTGATTTAGTGGCAGATTCATTGCTTGCTTCGGCTGCTGAGACAAAAACAGGCAAAGCTGATATAGCACTCATGAACGGCGGCGGCATTCGTACAAACATCAACCCCGGCGATATAACTTTCGGTGATGCGTTCAACGTTCTCCCGTTCAATAACACCGTGGCTATATGGGAAGTTTCAGGCCAGACTATACTTGACGAACTTGAACACAGCGTGAGGTTGTACCCAAACAGATCCGGCGGCTTCCTTCATGTTGCTGGAATGACATACACGCTTGACCCAACTATCCCAAGTCCTGTACAGACTGACGACAAGAGATATTTGCTTGGAATTTCCGGTGAACGCAGAATCAAAAACGCTATGGTAAACGGTGAGCCGCTTGACCCAGAGAAAATTTACAAAGTCGTAAGCTTGAATTACATTGTTCTTGAGGGTGGGGACGGCCATGTATTCAAAGGCGCGAAATTAATTGAACCTGATTACGGAGTTGCGTTGGATACGTTTGCACATTACTTGAAATCATTCCCTGAACTTCCAGAGAGATATAAAGACTCACAAAATCGATTCACAGTCATAAAATAACCCACAAACAAGAGACCCCGGGAACTGATAAAAATTCTCAGGGCCTCAAATTTTATCGCCTCTTAATATCGACAAACGCCGTAAGCTCTCTAGCGTTAGCTGTGGGTAGTACGTCAATAAACCCAGTAAAATTATGTTTGCAATGTACAATTCACGCGCTTAAAATTATTCCCAATTCCATAACTAACAAAATATTCACCAAAATTTTATATGTCAGGAGCGTTTATATAAGATGCAGATCGATATTAACAGCAGACTTATTGCACTTATCGGCACACCGCTTGGACAGTCATTCGCAGCTCGTATGCAGAACTCGGCTTATCAAGCAGCAGGTTTCAATATGGTGTATTGTTACTGTGAAGCAGGCAGTGAGCACCTTAAAGAAATCATTAGCGGTATTCGTTACATGCCCACGTTCTTAGGCTGTGCAGTCACGAAGCCCAACAAAGAAGAAGTCATGCAGTACCTTGATGATTATGATCCACTCTGCAAAAAAATCGGCTCATCAAATACTGTGGTCAAGACCGAAAACGGGAGCCTCGTAGGCTACAACACTGACGGCTATGGAGCATTACGCGACATCAAAGAGCACAACCTCATTCGGAGCGGGTGGCACTGGTCGTTCGGTATGTTTGGAACTCGCACAGGAGGGCGCGAAAAAGATTTATATCTCCTCACGTTCAGAGAAGTGCGAGGCTTTGAGCGAGGACATCAACAAATTTTATCCCGGCGTTTGTGTACCAGTAAGAGCAGCTGATGAAGCAGGAATCAAAAAGGCACTCGACGAGACCGACGTTATCCTCAATCTTTCTGGCCTTGGAATGCGTGGCAAAGAAGAGTACACATGCGTTGACAAAAGTTTCTTGAAGCCCTCACACGTTTGCTTTGATGCTACGTATAACCCGGCCGAGACTCGTTTCTTGAAGGAAGCTAAAGAAGTTGGCTGCATGACGATTAACGGACTCGGTATGTCGCTTTATCAGGGTTTGAGACAGATTCAACTCTGGACGGGCGGTCAGGCTGTTCCACTTGATGTAATGCGCCAAACGTTAATGGACATTCTCGCAGGCAAATAATTAACTAAGGGGGTAAAAATTGTAATGGCACGTAAATTTTCGTTAGCATATCTCACGAT
>CAJOGG010000144.1 GCA_905234205.1 uncultured Synergistales bacterium
GAGCTATGTCCCAGCAGCCGGCGAAATCGTTATCGCGACTGATACCGGTGAAATGAAATCCGGCGACGGAACAAACACATGGTCAAACCTTCCCAGCTACGACGGAACGGAAATTGCTAATAACCTCACAACTACAGCAACAGGAAAAGCTCTTGACGCTTCACAGGGCAAAGCACTTAACGACCGCTTAGGTACAGTTGAAGGTATCACCGGAATCGACTGCGGTGAAATCACTGCTGGTGGCGGCGAGTAGTCGCTAGCATTTAATCTATGGGGGAGTCCTACAGGCTTCCCCTTATTTTTATATGGAGAGATTGTATAGTCCCTTAGTAAACGATATTATTCTGCGAGACGCATTGCGTTTCGTGTGCAAATAATGTATCATTACGAACAAACGGAGGGTTAACTATGAAATCATCTAACTATACATGTCGTATTGATACAGACCTTAGAACACGTTCTAACGCAATATTTAATGACCTTGGTTTAACATTAGGAACTGCTATAAATATATTCCTAAGAAAAGCAGTGAGCGTTGGAGGTTTTCCTTTTGATGTACGTCTTGAAAATGAACAGAAAGTTACGGGAGATAAAAAGTTAAATTCTGAAACGGTTGAAGCATTGCTTGAGGCCGAACGAATTGCGCGAGACCCGAGTATACCCGCTTATTCTGTAGAAGATGCACTCAAGGAACTGAAAAATGAAATATAAAATAAAATGGACTTCACGTTTTAAGAAAGAATACAAGGCGGCCGCAAAGCATGGCTATAATATGGAGCTAATCGACAACGTTATTAGATTACTTGCAAAGGGCGATGAAAATAAAAAACTCGTAGAAGAATATGACGACCATCCTTTAATCAATAACTGGAAAGGACATCGAGAACTTCACATATTGCCGGATTGGCTGCTGATTTATTATATTCATGCAAACGCTTTAGTATTAACTTTAGTGAGAACTGGTTCACATAGTGAATTGTTTAAGAAATAAGAGGATTTTTTATGATAGAAAACGGAATATTAAAACCTTCGGGTGTTATTCAGCTTAGAGGTGGAATACGTGATGTTTTACAGCAAGTGAACCCATTATTAGCTCGGCGCGAGATTATGGTCGAGATAGACACTGGCAAAATCAAAGTCGGCGACGGAACGCATAACTGGAATGATTTACCATACACTGGAGGAGGAACTGGATTAGACTTTCCCGCAAGCGATGATAATCTTTACGCAGTGAAAAATGGTGAGTGGGTAATAGTCAGTTCTTCGGGAGCTACGTTACCTGTAGAAGCAAGTTGGAATGTAACGATAACAAAAACTCATGTGTCTCAAAAATATATTACGTTGCCAACGAATGCTGATACTTCTTGTCGAATTAACGTTTTCATCAATGGAATATTAACAGAACAGAATATAGATTGGATATTGGACAACAATAAAATCTCTTGTCCGGCTTAACGTTAGACGGATTAATCCAGGCCGGCGACAAAATTATAATCAATTATTTCAGGAGGTAATAAATATAAAATGAATACGTTAGATTTGAGATTTGTGAAAACTACGCCTTTCATTGATGGGTGGAGTAACAATGGCGACGGCACTTATACTGGTCGGCAAGTTATAGTTAACTCATCACCAACAGGAGCTTTTTCAGGTATAGAACCTAATTCTTTGGCATATTACAATGGCTCAAACTGGGTATTTACGTACCCTGACTATAATCAATGTGTCATATATCCTCAAGATAGAACATTACAGGTATATTGTTTTGACGGCTCTAACTGGAACTTATTGAAGAATGTCGCTAATATAGGTTTACCGCAAATAGACGGAATATATTTCGCTCTAAGAGACACGAAAAATAATGCAAGTAGTAATAATGCAGTGCAATTTGGGTCTGGGAAAGTGTATATGATACTTAGTGAGAAAAAACTATACTCACTTGGTACGTACAACAATGCTGACGCTTGGTCAAGCGTCTCACAAACATTTGAACCTGGAACTTATTTATTTAATGATGGTTCAATATACCAGATATACACTAACGCAACGGAGCAATATGAAGCCGCATATATTTTCTACAGTGGCAGAAAATGATATTTTCTATAACAGCTCTGATAAATGCGTATATGTTGTCAATAGTCCTTACAGTATTTGGACCAATGCTTACGCCCTAACAAGGATAACTACCCCTTCAGACACCGAATTTCACTATCCTGCCCCTAGTATTACTGGCATTGTTGATAAAATTTACGATTCAGCCAGTGCTGCAGCCGGTTCTGAAGGAGCACAACCAGCTTCTTATGCAGGAGAATATATTTTATTCCAAGATGGTAGTGCGCGAGTGGCAACTCAAGTTATGGGTGAGAAGGGACAATGGAATAACAATACTTGGAGTACTACAGTTTCATGGGGCGATAACAAAGACAATCTATTCTTAGTAAAGGAAGATTGCAAAATTTATAGGGCTACTGGGACTGGATACGAGGTATACGACAAACAACTATTTGATAACGATATATTCTTTGACCAAGCAACTAAATCACTATATATTTATCATCAAGCGTCAAATTCCATTAAGAAGATAACTGCTAGCGAGACTGACAACACACTTTATTCTCCATTACCACCAGTTACTGATATTGTTGAGGGATACTACCTCACAGAGACAGAAGCCCCAGCTGCTACAGCAGCCGGAATTAAAATACTCTGGGGTAAGGGGAAAATTGATACTTCAACAAAAGCTATGACTGAAGCTACGCAGTGGAGTAACGGTAGCTATCGCGCAAATACAAATGCTCCACAAGGAGATATATACGTATCGAAATCGGATCATAAGGTGTATATTTCTCAGGGAACTTCTTATTATTTCGCACAGGGCAGAGAACTACGTAACGGCGAGATGTTCCTAAATAAAGCAGATAACTACATATACCTCTACGATGCTGCGTCAAATAACTTTATCAGGATTAATGACCCGAATGACAGGATACCACAAACTGAGACTCATACTGTAACAGCGAATGAAGTAACGGCCAAAAATTTCACACTTTCAAATTCTGTAGCGACTGGACAAGAAACTAACATTTTATGTTTTGTAAATGGCTTAGCCCAAGCCGCTGGAGTTGCTTTTGCTGTCTCAGATAATGTTTTAAGCTGGCAGAATATGACACTCGACGGAACTATCACGGAAGGAGACATCGTCATAGTTCAATATATTTGCCATAATGCAGTATACGACACTATATAATCACAAAGTACGGCTATAATAATATTTAACTTTGAAAATGCGGACGTTAAGCATTAAGCAACACAACTTCTTCAGGACTATAAACATCAATATCAAAACCCTGAAAGTCTTTGTTGTTACGCGTAACGATCCCTACACACTTATTAGATTTTGCACATTCGGCTAAGAGGCAGTCTTCAAAGTCTTTAGCTTGCTTAGCAAAAGCACTGTATACATCTTCAGCGGTTACATCAAGAATGCCTACTATATTCAAAAGTAAATCGATAGCTTCACAAGTTACTTCAGTATCATGCAATGTACGGCGAATGAGATAAAATATATCTGTTACGCTGGAAGCAGAAACGAAACCTGAAATCTGTCGCTTTTCACATAAATCCAGTACAGTTCTTGACTGTGTATAAAATGGCTCCCGTTTGAGAAGAACATCAAGGATTATGTTAGTATCAATCATTAATCGCATACTTAGATAATATCCTTTCTTCATGAATTGAATGTCTGTCGATTTTGTCTGAAATTTTCTCGGCGAGAAGTCCCGATAAGAAATCCACAGAGCTTACGTTTGGCGCAACAATTTTTGCTGTCAAAATGCCGTTTAGTGTTACCCATATATCTTCAGTGCGTGCTAGCATAAGATATTTACTCACATTTTTCTCCAATTCCATGGCTGTTATTTTCATATTAATATTGTCCTTTCAAGATTACTGTTGTATTTCCATGTTGATTTCATCTAATGACATATCAGAAACACTGTGTTCGGCGACTATATTATTCATTCGATCCATGGCTAGGATAGCAGGATTGGAATCTGAATCTTCACTAGGAAGCTGCATCACAAACGGGATACCGCGCACTTGAACTGAACGAGTTAAGAATATACGAACTGCTGTTGGAAGATCAAGGCCTAGTTGAGCAAAAACATGAGAGGCTTCTTCTTTTAGCCGATTATCTATTCTAAATTGAAGCAAACTACTTGGCATAATTACAATTATCCTCTTTCTGTATTAATTATTATGATAATTGTATTAATTTTTCATCATCTGTCAAGTGTACAGCAAAATCAATATATCAAAAATATAAACAACAAAAAACAGCTAAAATTCAATGATTATTTATTAGGAGGATTAATTAATGGCACAGGATACTAAAAACTTCAAAGTAAGCGAGTTCGCTTGTAAATGCGGTTGTAAACCGAACAAAATCGACCAGCGAGTTATCAATATGGCCCAGACTATCAGG
>CAJOGG010000145.1 GCA_905234205.1 uncultured Synergistales bacterium
TTCTGCTTCCAACAGTAATTTGAACTTTTTCTTCGCGTCCTGTCCATTTCCAGTCAAGCGGCACATAATGTGAGCAAATAAAATAGCTGTCCTCATCTTCAGGGATAATATCACTGCCAGTGAACGAAATATCGCCTAATAAACTTTCACTCAAAGCGTACTTGATTCTTTCGTCAGAGCCTTGGTAAATAATATTGCCGTCAGAAGTCTCAACAAATGGTGGCTTGGAAGAGTCAGTGCCTCCGAAAATATATTGCCCGGCTACTTTAGTGTTGAGGTTGTCGAGCATGATTTTCTTGTTAGCTTCGATCTGTGCGGTTATATCTTGTAATTGATCTTCAGGTAGAGCAGTTCCAGCACTGATTACTAAATCTCGTATAGTCTGTGCAGCGTCAAGTACGTTGTTCAATGCGCTATCAGCATGTTTCAACATAGTAACAGCGTTTTGAGTGTTAGATTGATACTGATTATTGGCATTAATTGCGGATTGTATCGTCAAGGAACGTGAAATAGCGGCAGGATTGTCGGCCAAGTTCATGTATTTATTTCCCGAGGCTATCTGCTGCTGAAGGTCTTGAATCTTTCGTTGGCTCTCCTGTAAAGAGTTCATCAAGCTCCCGTACATTGTTGCTGTGGTTAAACGACTATACATAATTTTTCCTCCTGAATATTATTCTCCTCACATGTTGCTTGCCCGTCTTAAGGGGGCTGTGGTTACGAATGTATTACTCCTGAAAATTTTTCTTACTTAAACTATCGGCCCACTAATCCAAATCCGTTAATGATAGTGTTCAACATTTCGTCCATAGCTGTAACGTAACGAGACATTGCCCCGAACGCGCGATTTAATATCACCATGTCCATTAATTCTTCGTCGAGGTTTACGCCTGATACAGCTTGCCTTTGTCCGTCAATTTGTTCACTGACTGTAGCTTGAGTGTTATACATTGATTTAGTGTGAGCGGCTTCCGTGCCTATTTGTGAGAGCATAGCGTCGTAAATTCCGCCGATTGTCATTGTGCCATTCTCAAGGACTTTAGCGAAGTTTAAGTCATTCATGCGTGAAGCGTTTGTGCCATCGCCTGAACCACCGCTGACTCCTTTAGTGGCTTTTCCGTATTCGTCTTTAGCTCCCATTGCGGCCCCAATCAACGAAGGATCACGGCTAACTCTGTCAGAGGCTCTCAATAATTCAGACGCTCCGGACTTGCTAGCCAGAGGGTTAAAGAATGCAACGCCTGTTGTAGTAATATCACCTGCAACACCATAGCCCGAATACTGATAAGCGTTAATCTGTTTGGCCATTTCGTAAGCCATTTCATCAAGTTCAGATTTCAAGTTAGGGATCATTTCGTCGCGAGCTTCTTCAAGGCCTTTCATAGAGCCATTACGTATATGATGTTTCACGTTAATTGTAGTTGTACCTGCGTTCTTGAGGTTAAGCCACATACCTGTTTCAACTTCACTCAAATTAGTAGCACTGTATCGTTCGCCGACAGTTCCGGATAGGTCTGGAATCTTTCTGGCCATGTTGAATTTATTATCGCTCGAGAGATAACGCACGCCATTTAGAGCAAACGAGGCATCTTGAGCAATACCAGAGTCAGGAATAAATGCCACTTCCCTGTAAGTTTTCATGTATTCTCCCTCGTCGTCTTTGATGTCAGATTCGATTTCTTGATTTCTGGTTAGGCCAAGTCGTCGCAACACCTGCATATTTCCGTCTTCAGCTCCCATTAACGTAATGCGCTGTGCTTCCCCGGCAACGTCAGCAAAAATTTCGAGATAGCCATTATCAACTGACGCGTGTACCCATTGTTCCGGCTGTGTTAGGCCAAACTCTTCTTGATACTTTTCGTTAATCTTGTTACGAATTGTAACCAAGCTGTCGGAGTTCTCTACGTCAATAGTTATTACTGGATTCTCGTTCACCATTCCCATACGTTCGGCCAAGTTGCCTTCAACGTCGGAGATAGATAATAAATGCGTGTCGCGTGAATCAATGTAGAATTGAGTTTTTACTCCTGAAGAGGATTTTCCAGTTGTTACGCTTAAATTTACAAGCGCGGGATTGTCAGTTCTATCGGATTTAGCAAAGGTCTGAGTCATGAAGCTAGTTAAGTCCTCAACGGTTAAAGTTTCGCCGACTGTTTTACTCAAGCCAAGATCAGTGCTTAACACCCAATTACCGATAGAGTCATTCCATGTTACTGTGAAGTCAACTTGATCGCCAGATACTCCTACTCTAAACGTATGACGCTCGCCGGCTTCTCCAGCGCCAAGAATTTCGCCCTCTTTAAGATCGGAAGTTTTGCCAAAGTTCGATGAAGTTATGCGAGTTCCCTGTGTGCCTACCTGAATCCTGAATGAGCCGGAAATATTCAAAGCATCCGTAACGTTTAGGGGATTAACCCTCATGTCAACATCATCTAATTCATGCCTAACTTCCGTCAACGGCCCTAACATTCCGCTATAGTCAGTTATCTCTATGGAAGAATTTTCGTTGACAGCCTTAAAAGTTAATGACTGAACGTATTTAGGATCGTCTTCATCGTAATCATCATTATCTTCGTCTTCAGGAGGAATATATTTATTAGCCTCAACCGTTATGAAATCGTCTCCGTAGTTATCATTGATGAAATCCTGTAGATCTTTGAGCGTTAATTCTGAACTATCGACGTTGTCATACTCTTCGTCTTCATCATAGCCATCAAGTATTCCGCGGAGCTTCCAGTCTGTTATTGCGCCCGTATCGTCGGTAATGGCGTCTATTTTGATTGTTACTTCGTGAGGAACGTTGGCTGTTATTGTTTTGCTCTCTCCATTTTCTATAACATCATAATTTTCTTCACAGTAAACTCTGAACGAGAGCTTACGTGCAAAATCTTCGGAGTCCTCATTCAACAACACCCCATTATCAAATTCTGAAGTCCTGGCAGCTATAGTTTCAAGGCAGTGAGCATTTCCGCCACCCACCGTCCATTCAACACCGTTTGCTACTCTGTCAACAACTAATTGGTACGTACCTTCCGGACCTGTTGCGAGGGCTTCTGCCACTGCTGGATTAGAAACTATGTCAAACTCGTTTTCAGCAACTTGAACATCATAATAAACTTGATTATCCCACATAAAAGCATGTGCCTTGAGTTCCCTTACATTTTGACCTTGAATGAGTACACGACCGTTTACTGACAGGAAAAACTCGCCTTTGATTCCGTTGCGTTCAAGTGGTTCATTGTAGGAAATATCCATCATTTTCGAGAGCTTATCTATGAGCACATCGCGTTGATCTCTTAAATCGTTGGCATTTTGTCCCAATGCTTCAGCGTTATAAATTTCGGTGTTCAATGCGGCTATATTGTGTAACATTCCGTTAGCTTCAGTTACTTGTTGTTTCAGTTCCATGTTGACGCTTTCGTTGTAGGTATTGAAACTGTTGATGAGGTTATTTAACATATTGCCAATGGAGTTGGCACTTTCAACGAGGGCGCGTCTTGCGCTTGTGTCTTCTGGGGCTTGCTGAAGGGCTTGCATGTTGGTGTAAAAAGTATCTATTGCTGAACGTATTCCAGTTGCGTTAGGCTCTGCGATATAGTTTTGAATCGCGTCGTAAAGGTCATTGATTTTCTCCCAATAGCCTAAATCTGCCTGATTGTCTCTAAACTGGAAATCTAGAAATTCATCACGAATACGCTCAATACTGCTGGCGTACATGCCTTGGCCAAGTTGCCCGACGTTTACGATGTCCTCTGGTGTTACTTATCCCTCTGTGTTCATGTTAGAGATATTGTGGCCGACTGTCTGCATACCCAATCTAAAAGCGTTGAGAGCAGATCTACCCATTTCAAAAGCGCCGAATGTGCTACTCATAATTGCTACCCCCTAAAATCAGCCGAACCAGACTTTGTTATTTCATCTCCGTTAAGCCTGCGCCATTCTGAAAGCAGCATCGAAGTATATTTTTCGTTCTGGTCAATAAGGCCGCTTAATATCATAATTTCTGACTTTAATGCAAAAACGGACTGCTTCAAATTTTCGGCAGCCTCGTCAAATTTTTCCTGTTCATCTTCCGACATGACAGACACCAGCGAACTCACTCTAGGTTCACACGAGAATTTTGTGGCTAACTTTCTGGCTAGATCATTGCGTAGAGTTTCATACTTTTGTACTTCGAACGAAATATCACGAGTCTCATTCATCAACTCGTTCACAGTTTCAGTATCTCGGTCACGCATAGCATCACGTTGTTCACGCATGACTACGACCAAATCGCTTATGGAGTCCGCCTCGTCAAGAACTGTCTTAATCAGTTTCTCAACTTCAGCACGCATGGCATATTAATCTTCCACGACGTCTAACATTCCGGCTACTAGTAAAGAGTTCGCCAGCTTATCCAGCGGGGGATTGTAAGTTCCCTGTTCAATTTGAGTCTTGAATTTTGCTACGACGTCTTCGCGAACATCGGGAATATTCTTCATCTCGGCAGTAGCTCTTGATAACAGCGTCCCAAACGAGCTAAATTTTGCGTTATCTGCTTCAGTTGATGAGCCATTGTTGTAATTAATACTCTGCCTGGATTTTTTCCTGTTCAGAGCATCGAGGTTATACTGCCCTGATATTTTGCCAATCATTTATTTACGCTCCTCCTTCTGTAAAGATTTTGCTGACTTAGTATTTCTTATAGTGAATTTCGGCGAACTGAAAATCTTTCTTTAACGCACAAAAAATCCTCCCCAAGAATTTCTTCCTGGAGAGGAGTCCGAAATATCTACAGCTGCTTAATGTTTTCTTGACCTCGTGAACACGACCAATGCACCAAGCATTGCAAGAGAACCTGTAGCAGTTACACAACCGCCACCGCTTTTGCCTATTGGTTCATTTGTCCTAAAAACATACGCTGCACATTTGGCAGGGATTGAATTTTCTGGAACGTCTTCAAAAGTTTTATCTATGTATTCTGAAGTGATAATTTCATGGCCCTGTTCGTCGCAGTGTTTCAAATTTATCATGGAGAATTGTTTTCCGTCGTTCGTATATTCGTACCTGTATTCAGTAAAATATAGATCGCTGGCGTCTATTCCTTTAGTTGTGAGAAATTTTATAGTTTGATCCTTTATAGTTTCGTTCGTGTAATACGCTCTCGCAATAGCATAAGGTATTTCTATGTCATAACCGTACTCCATTAGGTACCATTGCATATTGTCCGCATCTTTTCCCAAATCTATCGGATCTGTTGCTCCCCACGATGTCGTTGTCGTTACGATCAACATTGCTAAAACGATGATAGTGAACTTGATTTTCATGATTACACAATCCCTTCTAGTTGTTTGAAATTTTGAGATACTAGCACATTATACAATCTCCGCATAGGCCTTTAGCTTTGAGCCATTTATCAGCCGGGTGAAAACCTAATCCCAAGAACGAGGCTGTTTGTAAATGAAGGCACTTAACGTTAATATCATCGCGCCCGTAAATCATTCCGCCAATTCCTGAACGTATTAACGACCTGAAAATTTTGCTGTGATACTTCCTCATGAACGCACATAAATTTTTGTCGAGCAAGTTTAGTCTTATAACCTGATGCAGATAATTATACGTTTGCCATTCGTGATAAAGCTTGTTGTCCTTCATGTAAGTTTCAAGCTCATCAATCCCGCCTTGAGACTCGATTGTGCCAGCGAGTTTTATTAAGTGAGGACACGTGAGCCAAAAACTAGTTGGGAATGGACGTAATTTATTTGACAGCGGCTTACACACGATGACTTTTGCATAACCGAGCTTGCAACACTTGGCCGAAATTATCAGCGATTGATCAAATCTACGATTGCTAAAAACGGGAGACGCTTTCGCTTGTGGAAAATATCTCCCGTCACAAAACTTTATGCGCATGAATTAATAATCGCGGTTGCTATTGCTTCTTCGTCGTGTGCTACGTCCTGAACGTGCTGAATTTCTAGTGTTAAGATCTGTGATTTTTGCCTCACTAGTCTTCAAGAATGACGCCATTTTTTGTTCAAACGTGTTAGCCTCGTCCGGGTTAGCCTCTAAGTAAGCTTCGCGCATTTCATGAAAATCTCTAGTTTGTTGACGATTATTTTGCCAAGGTTGAAATCCATGTTCATTGTTCTCTTGATTTTCCTTGGGAGCTTCTCTGGGAGTGCGTTCACGAAATTCTCGAGGCTGCCTAAAATTTTCGCGTCCTTCACGTCTTACAGTTGGCTGTTGTCTAGCAAATTTCTGTTGTGGCTTAGGTGCAGGGGGTTCAGTTGTTTGCTTCAGTGATAAATCTATTCTACCTCTATCGTCGATCCTGATGACTTTTGCGTTAATCTTGTCAGAAACTTTCAAGACCTCACTAATATCCTTCACGAAACTGTAAGAAACTTCGGAAATGTGAATCATTCCCTTACGTCCAGTTTTTGCTATTCTCACGAATGCTCCATAAGGCATAATCTGCTCAACTGTGCACTCGACAATTTCTCCTACTTCTAGTCCTACATTTGCGCCGGCCGAAAAATCTGAATTGTTAGCCATAGCCATTGTGTAAACTTTAACTCCCTTGAATTATAAAAAATTTTTACTACACCCAACGCCACTCGGGTTTTTCGCCCAATCCTAGTCTACGAATTAAATACACACCTCTAGCTTTGTTATGACGGCTTCCGGGGGTGTACCAGACTAAGAGAGTGCCACGCTGTTTGTTTAGCGCTAATTTTAACACGGCCTTATCAACTATGGGCCAATACCACGCGAGAATCATTTCGTTGCTGGCTACGTTGATACGTTTCTTTTGAAGTTTCAGTAGATTCTTGCGTTCTTGAGGCAATGCTTGAATCTGTTTTAACAATTTCCACGTACGTATTTTTTTGTTGAACGATATATTATGAGTCTTGACGTCCTTTTTTGTGTATTTCTTAATCTTATGTTTCCTGGTCTTAACTGTTTCATTTGCAGCAAAATTTAATCTCGTGGTCTTGCAGGGAATCTCTTGGTCGAAATCGAATGGTCTTGTCACATTAATTTGAACTTCAGGCTTAACGCTATGAGTGTCAACACGTTGCTTTAATCTGATAATCTCCGGTGCGTCCATGTTGAAGTCATCAATTTGATAAACGTCTATACGCCTCATAATATGACGGGCCAAGAAATCGCGCATTGCGGACAGTGCCATTTAACTTCTCCCTGTAGCCAAGAAATTTAATGCCTTTTCAAGTCTCGTGAATGGCTCAAGTATGTTCATAGTTTGCGAAAATTCCGTCAACGTTGCTCCAACTTGCTGTATCTCTTCGGGACGAGTGGCGGCGGGAAATTCTGCCCTTAACGGCGCGCCTGTAGGTTCAGCCTGAATAAGAAACACTCCGGGGTCTGCTGTAGTCTCAATGCTGCCTGCTGCTTCAAGCGATACGTGAGGCGAAACTTCAAGCAATACGGATTTCACTCTGCTTTTGTCGCGTAAAGGCACAAGTAATTCATCATCATTACAGATCCATAATTGCGGGGCAATTTCCAAAGCGTCAAGTAAACTTTCAAGGATCAATTTTTCCTTAGCATATTTTCCGAACGAATCACCGTAAAGAATCCGTGCTAAGTGTTCCGGTCGTAAAGGGTCAGTTCTCACGAAATCCAACGGAAAGCCTTTAGAGTCAGTTATCAAAGCAGCTCCCCTAATCTGAATTTCTGATCCCTCAATCATGATATAGCCTAATGAATTATTTTGTGAAGCCATAGTCAACACTCCTTTGTAATTATTTTCGTGAAATTATGCCACAAAATTTAGGAAATGCCATGAAAAAAGCCTCCCCTTGTTACAGAGGAGACTTTAGTGTTCGCTGTGTAATTAAATTTGACTATTTAATGCCGCTGAAGTTATTGACCGTGCCAAAAATTTTGAAGACAGGGCCTGATTCTGCTACACCGTTTGCTATTCTTTCTTCAGGTGTATGGTCCGGGCTCTGAACAGTCGCGGTCTTGAAGGTGACAACGCCGGCTTCTGTTCCGTCGCTTCGGGTGATTGTGTCCGAATGAGTCTCAACAGTTTCTTCGGACTCCGTTGGGGGTTCGCTTCCAGAGCCACCGTCTGCATTCGCTGCTTCCCAAGTATACGCTGACTCTTCGTAAATATATACGCTCTTGTCAGCATCAATACCAGATTCACCAGCTGAACCTTGACGAGAACTTC
>CAJOGG010000146.1:0-4470 GCA_905234205.1 uncultured Synergistales bacterium
CTGCTACTGCTATAGTTACTGACATTGGCCCAACCATATATTCTTCTCCAGCAGTATCTGTGAAAATTCCCTGCCCCGATAAAATTATGTACGTGTCTTCGTTGTCAGCGTGTTTGTGAAGTCCGATACTGTCGCCGGGTTTGAGCGTCATTAGTCCAATCTCCTTGATTGCTTGGTCGTCGGTAGCTTGTTCGCGTCTGAATGCAAATTTCCCGTACAGAGTCCCTTCACCAGTTCCACCTGCGTGTTCAACGTTCTTATCAAAAAGTTTCTCGGCCGGGAAAAATTGTCCTGTTGGGTTAGCTTTGATCGCCTCAAGATTTGCTCCGCCGTTCTTCGCGATAATGTCAAGGAATACTAGATCCTCTTCATAGAGATTTGCTAGTCCGTGAGCTTGGCCTGGTCTTGCAAGTGTCATATCTCCAGCTTTCACTACCCAAGCGTTTCCTTCGCCGTCCGTGAAAATTCCTTTGCCCGACAAAATTAAATATGCGTCTTCATTGTCTGCGTGTGCATGTGTGCCGATAAAGTCGCCGTGTTTGAGAGTCATGAAGCCGATCTCTTTTATAGCGTCGTCCTCAAATGCCTTGTCTCTCGTGAAAGCAAATTCTCCGTAAAGAGTCCCTTTGCCTCCAGCTACGTCATGTTTATCAAGCGTTGTGAGTTCACCAGACGTATAACATTGTGCATGTTTCACAGGTTCAGCGAATGAACACGAAGCCATTAACGCAAGCAATAATATTGCCGTAAAAAGTTTAACCTTCATTGTAAAGATTCCTCCTGTAAAAAATTTTATGATGCTAAATTATGATAGTATGCCCCCAAAATTTCCAGTACCTAAATCTCATAAACTTATCTGCATAGTTTGACAATATACGCTACATAAACTAGAATAATTCTCAAGTTAAGCAGAAAATTTTCAGAAATAATTGCTTAAATATTAAATATTTCCTGATTAAGGAGCGTTTGGCAATGGAAGAGCATGAATATAAATCATTACGTGAAATTTTTGGCTCAATGGTATTCGATCGAAGAGTCATGAAACAGAAATTGAACTCTGATATTTATGAACAAGTCATCGAAGCTATGGAAGGGCGCGAACGTTTAAGCCCTGAAGCTGCTGATATAGTCGCTAGTGCAATGAAAGATTGGGCGCTCTCAAAAGGCGCTACACATTGGTCACATTGGTTCCAGCCTCAAACTGAATTAACCGCGGAGAAACATTTGGGTTTCACTATGCCCGATTCAAACGGTAATCCCATTGAAGTATTCAGAGGTCATCACTTGGCCCAAGGTGAGCCAGATGCGTCAAGCTTCCCTTCAGCCGGTACACGTTCAACTTTTGAGGCAAGAGGTTACAGCGCGTGGGATATATCAAGCCCGGCATTTATCGTCAAGACTCCCAAGGGCGGTACATTGTTTATCCCGTCAGTGTTCTTGTCATTTGATGGCACTCCGTTAGATCTCAAGACTCCTTTGTTGCGAGCGTTAGAGGCAGTTGAAGGTAGAGCGTTAAGACTTCTCAAAACTCTTGGTCAACGTGGAATTAAGAGCGTAAAAATGACAGTAGGAGCTGAACAGGAATATTTCTTGCTTGATAGGCCACGAGCACAATTAAGACCTGACATAAGATTTTGCGGACGTACTTTAATCGGAGCACAACCGGCCAAGGATCAAAAGCTTGACCACCATTATATGGGAGCTATTCACGGCAGAGTCTTGCGTTACATGGAAGACGTTGAACGAGATTTAGCACGCTTGGGTGTGTCTGTTATGGCACGTCATAATGAAGTTGCTAGATGTCAATTTGAGTTTGCACATTTATTCTCCGACGCTAACACAGCTTGCGACCAAAACCAGATTCTCATGGAGACGATGAGGAAATTAGCTCGCCAGCACGAATTGAGATTACTATTCCATGAGAAACCATTTGCAGGAATGAACGGTAGCGGAAAACATACTAACATGTCATTAATGGACAGCGAGGGACGAAATTTATTAAAGCCTTCTCACAGTCACAGGCGCAACGTGATTTTCTTGACGTTCTTATCCGCGGTAGTGTTGGGCATATCGAGATTCCATAGCTTGCTTCAGGCTTCTATAGCCACTTACGGGAATTTATTCAGGCTTGGCGGTCATGAGGCTCCTCCCTCAATCATAAGCGTATACCTTGGAAGCGCATTAACGGATTTGATTCACAGGCTCGATAATTCGGACGTGTCTTTACCTGAACAAAGGACTATGGATCTCGGATTAGCAAAGTTGCCCGATATTATCCCGTTCGACTCCGACAGAAACAGGACAAGCCCCGTAGCTTTCACCGGCGATAAATTCGAGTTCAGGGCCCCCGGCGCGTCGCAGTCAATCGCTTTACCAGTAACAATGTTTGCAAGTTTATGGGCATGGGGAATTGAAGAATTAACTCACATGATTGAAGCTCGTTGTTCAGATGGAAAAGACCCAATGGACGCAGCACTTGATGCAGCTCGTGAAGCTTTCAGACAGGGAAGCAATATTTTATTTGAGGGCGACGCTTATACACCTGAATGGCACGATGAGGCAAGAAAACGTGGGCTTATTGAGGCTGAAACGATGCCCGATAGAATCGATCTGTTACTGAAACCGGAGAATAAAACCATGCTTGAAAGTTTAGGCGTGTATCGTGCTCATGAACTTGAGAATTTACGTGCGGTACGTATGGAAAGCTTTGCTACTGGACTCGAAGTTGAAGCGGCTGTTCTGTATGACATGCTTTGGGAAGGAGTTTTGCCGGCGTTATCGAAACAGTTGATACTTGAGAAACAATCGCTGTACTTATTTGACGGTGTTGACTTTGGGGACGATAAACCTTGGCGCGATTACATTCAGGGACTTGGCCGAGCTAAGAGTTCTTTAATCCTTGACGCTAATAACTTGCATGAACTCAAGGGACGTTTAGCGGGAATGGACGTTCGTGAACGCTCTGACTTCTTGACGGGGACTATTATTCCATTAATGGACTCGATCAGATCGAAATGCGATGCCGCAGAATTGACAATAGCTGCTGATATTTGGCCATACCCAATTTACAGGAACTTGCTATCGTTATCCGCGTAACAAAAAACCCCGGTGCGTCCGGGGCTCTTCATTCTATTGCTTAACCTAAAATGTTCTCGAGTTTCGTTTCCGTGATTCCGTGTTTCTCTGCATAACCCGTAAGAATTAGCGTTAAAGCTCCGTCTCCTGTAACATTGCAGGCCGTACCGAATGAATCTTGAAGCGCGAAAATCGTAAGCATCAAAGCTGTACCAGTGGCATCAAATCCAAGTACGCCCGTTATTAATCCAAGTGAAGCCATAACAGTTCCACCAGGGACTCCAGGCGCTCCGATAGCAAACACACCCAGCAATAAGCAGAACAAAATCATGTTGCCGACCGTCGGATAAACCCCGTAAAGAATCTTTGAGACTGCCATTACGAAAAATGTTTCAGTCATAACAGATCCGCAAAGATGAATATTAGCAAAAAGTGGGATTCCAAAATTTACCATGTCATCGCGTAAAGTTGGCTCGGACTTTCTTGCACATTCAAGAGCTACTGATAAAGTTGCTGCGCTTGACATTGTTCCGATTGCCGTCATATATGCGGGCCCGTAATTCTTCACAATGTTGAAGGGATTGCGTCCTGAATATGCTCCTGCTATAGAATACAACAACGTCATCCAGATATAATGCCCAATGATCACGATCAAGATTATCATTACGAAAATTGGGAATTGCTTTGTGATTGAACCCTCATAGGCAAGTCCGCAGAATGTCGTCCCGATTAAAATAGGCAGAACTGGAATCAAAAACTTTGTTACGATGCTCAACACTATCTTCTGAAATTCTTCAAGCAGATTGATTACATACTTGCTTCTGTTCCAAGCCGCCGCAAGTCCAACCATTACCGACAAGAATAAAGCTGACATAACCGGCATAATTTGAGGAATGGCCAACGCGAATACGACATCAGGAAGTGATTTCAATCCTTCAACCTCTGAAACAATGTGCATGAAAGGAAGAATCGAATATCCCGCGGCTGTTGCTGCAAAGGCTGCTCCGATTGATGACACGTAAGCAAGAATTAACGCAAGTATCAACATTTTTGAAGCATTGCTCCCGAGTCTCGTGATTGAAGGTGCAACGAACCCGATTATAATCAGAGGCACGCAGAAATTAATGAACTGTCCGGAAATATAACGCACTGTTACAATGATGTTCAACAACGCTGTGCACAACGCGCTACCCTCAATCGAAGTCAGGCCAAGTCCAACAAGTATACCCGCTACTAAAGCCACGATTAACTTAAATGGCAATGAGCTTGTGAAACCGTTTTTGCTCATGATAGATAACTACCTCCATAAAATTTTCTGACAATTATACGCTAATATCACAAACAAGAATCTACATCAATGCGATCAATCATGACATTCAATATTTCCTTGTCCGT
>CAJOGG010000146.1:4506-4948 GCA_905234205.1 uncultured Synergistales bacterium
CGTCCTCAACAAAGCCTTCCCCACCGTGAAATTCGTCATCGTTCATGCTCATGTAATGCGCAAGTAAAGCAGCGTGTACCGACGAAGCAATTTTTGCCGCACAACTTGGCTTGGCCCCGTCACAAACTATTCCGCCAACGTTTCCAAGAGTGTTAGTGATAGTTCGTCCTATGCTCGCGTAATCTCCTCCGGCCATGTAAGTTATTCCTGCTCCAGCCCCGCATGCTGCACTCACAGCCCCGCAGAAAGCCGACAATGAGCCTATATAATGCTTGATATAAATCGAGACAAGATTACTCACAACTAAGCAACGTAATAATTTCTGGTGGGATATATGCCAGTTTTCAGCGTAAGTTATCACGGGCATTGTTACAGTGATTCCCTGATTGCCGCTCCCGGAATTAATGACTACAGGCAACGGGCAACCGCTCATTCTCGCATC
>CAJOGG010000147.1 GCA_905234205.1 uncultured Synergistales bacterium
ATCTTACGTTCAGCGTAAGAGGCTTGCTTTTCTCCCTTCATAAACGCATAACCGGGGTTAATCAGCATCAATAAAACCGTGTCGCATTTCTCAAGCACGTATTCGAGCGTTGATAACGGAGTTGAAGGTTTCAGGGCAACACCAGCACGTACTCCCTTGGCGTGGATTCGATTGAGCATTCCATCAATATGCGGCTGAGTCTCTGCATGAAAAACAAGCTGCTGAACTCCAATATCCAACAGCTCATCAACAAAATAATCTTGCTCCGTCACCATGATATGGCAGTCAAATTCTAAATCCGTCTTTGCTCGTAATTGCCGCACAGTATCGAGCCCTAGTGGCATACTTGGTGAGAAATGACCGTCAAGAATATCAACGTGTAACATTTTTATGCCGCTCTTCTCTAAAATCCTGACTTGGCTTTCAAGGTTGCACATGTCAAGACAGATAAGCGACGGAGAAATTATGCACTTTTCGTTCCAGATTGACATAGTTACGCGTTATTCCTTATGAAGTCTTCGATTTGTTTGCGGGTTGGAATTGATTCGATTGCGCCCTTGCTCTGAACACAGATACAGCCGGAAATATTCCCGTAGTTCATAGCTGCTTCAAGTTTTTCGTTAGTGATGTCGGAGATACTGGCAACGTTCTCAAGCCTCAATTTCGATAAGAAAGCTCCCCAGAATGCGTCCCCGCAGCCCGTTGCGTCAACAGCGTGAACTCTCTTGCCCGGTACACTAACAGTTCCGTCCTTGAAGAAAGCTTTTGCGCCGTCCTTGCCAAGAGTCTCAACTATTACAGCGATGTCATATTCCTTCATGAGCTTGGGAAGATTTTCCTCGCCGCCCATCATGTCAATCTCTTCACCAGACAACTTCAATAAATCAACGTAACCCAACACGCTCTTGATAGCCTTAACACACGCGTTAATATCATCATTCCACATAATATTGCGGTAATTTACGTCAAAGCTTACGAGTTTTCCGTATTCGTGGCCAAGTTTCATAGCCTTGATAGTAGCGTCCTTTTCGGGTTGGGCAGAAAGTGAACATGATCCAGCGTGAATTATTGCGTAGTTCTTTATGTCAGCTTCCTTAACGTCAGCTTCAGAGAGCAACATATCGGCTCCGGGCTTGCGTGCAAAAGTAAATACTCGTTCACCGTTTGCCTGTAACGTTACAAAAGCCATCGTAGTAACAGCGTCTTTCGTGAAGTCTTTGCAGATTGCCTCTACGTTATATTTTGCGAGTGTATCCATTAAGAAATGGCCGAAATTATCGTCTCCAACCTTGCAACACATTGCAGCGTTCAGACCGTTTTTTGCCGCAGCTATAGCAACGTTGGCGGGCGCGCCTCCAGCTTTTCGTATGTAACTGGCTTCTTCGCTTCCCGGGATAAAATCTATTACCATTTCGCCGATAGCGTATAAATCGTTCATGATAAAGCCCCCATGTATAAATTCTGGATAAATTTTGTGAATTGCGATAATTATACACTAACAAGCCATAAAAAATCCCCCTGCCTCAATGACAAGGGGAGAACTTTAATCTCTTTGCCTGCCCATAAATCTCAACAGGTACAGGAAAATATTTATGAAGTCTAGATAAAGAGTCAACGCCCCTATTACGGCAATACGTCCGACCATGTTTTCGTCGCGCGAATCAATCTCGTTGGCGAAGTCCTTAATCTTAGCAGTGTCGTAAGCGGTCAAGCCTAAGAAAATAATTATGCCTAGTATGCTAATTACGATCTCTGCCGTTGATGATCCCATGAACATGTTTATCACCATAGCGATTATTAACCCGAACAAGCCCATGCGCAAAAAACTCCCCATGCCCGTCAAGTCGCGTTTAGTGTAAAGTCCGTAGAGGCTCATTGCTCCAAACATTCCAGCGGTTGATAAGAAGGCCCTGTAAACAGATTCGCCAGTGTACACGAGCAAAACGACAGAACAAGTTACGCCGTTAAGTATGCTGTAGACAGAGAAGAGCAATAATGCCGTCGTTGGTGCTAATTTGTGAAGAGCTGCGCTCAAGTAAATCACTAGTCCAATCTCTGCAACTGCAAGAATCACCATCGGAGCGCGTGAAGAGAACAACATATAAATCATACGGGGACTAGACGCTGTGAGCCAAGCTGTTAGAGTCGTAAGGACTAAGCCAAGTGCCATATACTGATAGACTTTGCGGAAAATTGCGTTGACAAGTTCTGTGCTATTTGTGCCGATTGAGTAAGGCATGTAGCTTTCATATTGTGTCATTGATAAATTACTTCCTTTCATTAATTATGTGCGAATATTTTATAATATTGCGTGAGAAAAATTTTATGAAGGTGAAATAATTTTGGCTACGAAAAAAAACGTCGTCAATGAGATGACAAGAAGCGGTTATGAGAGATTGACCGAGGAACTTACAAATTTACGAACTATAGGCCGTCAAGAGGTCGCAAAGAAACTTGAGGAAGCCAGAGCATTTGGGGACTTGAGCGAGAACGCTGAATACGCTGCGGCAAAAGAAGAACAGGCAAAACTTGAGGATAGAATTTCGGATCTTGAGATAACACTTAGCAAAGTTACTGTAATTGATGAGGATAAACTTGACACTAACAAAGTCGGAGTAGGTTTACGAATCACTTTAGCAGATATGGATCATAATGGCAAAGAATACACGTATGATTTAGTCGGCTCTGAAGAATTATCTGGCGCTGCGTTTTCAGCTGGAGGCATTCAACGAATCTCACAGAAGAGTCCAGTTGGCCAAGCTATAACAGGTCATGCAATTGGTGATGAAGTTCTGGTTAAGATTCCACGAGGCACACGTAAATTAAAAATTGTTGCGATAAATAAATAATGATTAACTATCCAGAAATTTTAGCTCCCATAAAATCAAGGCTTACTCACGAAAACACTTGGCTTGTTACAGGAGCGGCAGGCTTCATCGGTTCACACTTGGCCGAGGCTTTGCTGTCGTTGGGACAAAAAGTTGTTGGGCTTGACGATTTCAGCACGGGACGCGAGGAGAATATCAAAGGCTTATCGCTGAATATGATTAAGGGTTCAATCACTGACCTTGATACTTGCAGGAAAGCTTGCGAAGGAGTCGATTACGTTCTTCATCACGCTGCTTTGGCTTCTGTTCCGGCCTCAATGAAAGACCCGATAGGCTACCACCATGTAAACATCACTGGCTTCATGAATATCTTACAGGCTTCACGCGAGAATCAAGTTAAACGAGTCGTATATGCTTCGTCAAGCGCAGTTTATGGAGACAGCGAATATATGCCTAAAGTTGAGTATAAGATCGGGAAATTTTTATCGCCATATGCTGCCACGAAATATATTAATGAAGTGTGGGCGGGATTGTTCACACGAGTTTACGGCCTTGAATGCGTGGGCTTGAGATATTTTAACGTGTTCGGTAAACGTCAAGATCCTAATGGAGCATACGCTGCAGTTATCCCGAAATGGATTGACGCAATAAAAGCTAACAAATTACCCGTGATTTACGGTGACGGAACAGCCACGAGAGATTTTTGCGCGGTTCAGAACGTTGTTATGGCAAACATATTAGCCGCAACAGAACCAAACGCTTCAGGACGAGTCTTTAACATAGGTTGCGGAGTCGAGACGAGTTTGAAGGAGTTAATGACGAAAATTTACGCAGTGTTTGCTCCGGATAGAGAAGTGAAATTCATTCAGGAGGCTCCGCGCGAGGGAGATATATTACACTCTTCAGCATCAATTGAACTTGCAAAAGGGGTCATGAAGTTCGAACCAGTTGTGTATCTTCAAGAAGGACTGGAGGCAATGAAGGCTTGATAATACGGCCAAGACGTTTACGAAAGACTCAAGCTATTCGTGATTTAGTGGCTGAAACGAGATTATCGCCGTCAATGTTCATTTACCCGGTGTTTGTTCGTGAGGGGAAAAATATTGTTGAGGATATTCCAGCGATGCCGGGCCAAAAACGTTATAGCCCTGATAAGTTGCCCATGATTCTGGAAAGAGCTGCGGCTAATAAAATCGGCGGAGTGTTATTCTTCGGGATACCTGAACATAAAGATGAAACAGGCTCATCAGCTTTTGACGAGAACGGAGTAATTCAACAGGCAATAAGAATTTCTAAACATGAATATCCAGAGCTTACAGTGATTGGCGACGTATGCTTATGCGAATACACTTCACACGGACATTGCGGATTAATCAAAAATGGAACTGTTGATAATGACTCTACGTTGGAAATATTATCGCGGATTGCTGTTTCACAGGCTGCTGCGGGGGCTGACATAGTTGCACCTTCGGATATGATGGACGAACACACTCGGGCGATACGTGAGGCACTTGACGCTAATAACTTGCAAGATACGTTAATATGCTCATATGCTGTGAAATATGCGTCG
>CAJOGG010000148.1 GCA_905234205.1 uncultured Synergistales bacterium
AAGGGTTCTCGTGTGAGAAACGTAGCTTCATGCTCTTATCGAGATTGAGGAGTATATGGCCTCTGCTCTCGCCGCACTCTTCACCCTCGTGAATCGGTTGACCGCCACCACCAGCGCAACCAGTCGGACAAGACATACACTCGACAAAATCATAATGCACTTTCTTGTCACGAATCGCCTCACAAAGTTTGCGAATGTTTCCGAGCCCGTGAGCCACCGCGATTCTTAAGTTGATGCCGTTGATTTCGAAGTTCGACTCTTTCCAGAGACCGTTGTAGTCGCGTACGCCATTGAATGCATCTGGATCAGGGTTCTTGCCCGTAACGAGATTGTAAGCAGTCCTCAAAGCCGCTTCCATGACTCCGCCGGTCGTTCCGAAAATGTGGCCAGCCCCTGACGCTACTCCCAAAGGCATATCAAATTCACACTCTTCAAGCGATTTCGCGTCAATGCCTTCAGACTTGATTAACCTGTCAAGCTCTCTGACCGTCAACACAACATCAATATCTCTCGCGCCTGAACTATCCATAAACGTCGCACTCATATTTTTTCGCGGTACAAGGCATGAATGACACGTTGTAAATTTTGTCGGGCTCAACTCCCAAAATCTGTGCGTACCATGATTTAATTATGGCACCGAACATTTGTTGAGGAGATTTTGCGCTCGATAACTGCGGGACGAGTTCCGGGAATTCCATTTTTATAAATCTAACCCAACCCGGGCAGCATGAAGTGAACATTGGATACTCTTTCAATTCGCCCTTCGTAAGCCTCTCGATAAATTCGCTACCCTCTTCCATAATGGTAAGGTCCGCAGAGAAATCCGTATCGAACACGTAATCAAAGCCCACTGCCTTCAAAGCTGCTGCGAGTCTGTTCTGTGAGGCTTCCTCATGAGTTAGGCCAAGTTGTTCACCCCATGAAGTCCTTACTGCTGGTGCTACTGAAGCAATTACGATTTTATCAGGATCTGCAAGAGCGTCTAAGACTTTCTGCGTATCGTCACGTGCTGTCAATGCTCCAACCGGGCAATGCGTTATACACTGGCCGCAAACCGTGCAATGTGTTTCGGGGTCGGTTATCTTTCTGCCGCCGGTGACTCCAACTGTTGTGCGTGAACCAGTCTTGAGGACGTCCCAAACGTTCATGCATTGAACATTGTCGCAAACCTGTACGCAGCGCATACACTTAATGCACTTAGAGTCATTGCGGATTAACGGGAATTTATCGTCCCAATTAAATTCGGGAATGTCATCGTGATACGGGAAATTCAAAACGTTGGAGTCATTCGCGACTTTCTGAAGCTCACAATTTCCAGACCTCGCACACTCCGCGCAACGTGCATGATGTTGTGAAAGGATTAATTCAACGTTGACTTTACGAGCCTGACGAGCTTTCGGACTGTTCGTAAGAATCTCCATGCCCTCTTGTACAAGTGTATTACATGAAGATACTAATCTATCTTGGCCGACTATCTCGACTACGCAGACTCTACAAGCTCCTATGTCGTTGAGATTCTTGAAATAACAAAGGTGCGGAATCGTTATGTGGTTGAGCTTCGCGGCTTCAAGTATTGTGGTGTTCTCCGGCACCTGAATTGCTTTACCGTTAATTTTCGCGTTTACCATTTGAATTCACGCCCCTCTCTGAATTTTCCAAAGCCATAATAATCGCAACGCAAGCACCTGTTCGACTCTTGCTCCATTTCCTCTTCGGTCATGCCTTTTTCCACGAGCTTGAAGTCATGAACTCTTTGATCGATCGGACGTTCACGCATTTTCACTCGTCCACAAGCGGGCCTATTGTGTGGAATTGGATCAGGAATTTCTACGGGCAATTCGATTGGGTGATGGAAGCCAAGGTACTCGTCAATATTCGCGGCAGCAACTTTTCCAGCGGCTATAGCTCTGATAACAGTAGCAGGTCCTGACACGCAATCGCCTCCTGAGAATACGCCCTTCCAATCTTCAACGGGTTTAACTTCTTCGCTAGCAAGTGCCTGTATGCAACCCCACTTCACAGCAATTCCGCTCTCCTCAAAGCTATGTGAGTCGATTCCTTGACCGATAGCTACGACGATAATATCTGCCTCGAGTCTAATTGGTTCTGCTGTTGCGTCCTTGGGGGCAGGTCTTCCGCCTTTGATGTTGCTTATCATTTGTTGCTTGACCCACAAAGCTTTACACTTGCCATCTTCGCCGACTTCAACTTTCAACGGTGCAGCAAGCTCAAGAATCTCGCAGCCTTCAACTTCCGTTGCTTCGACCTCTTCAGCTAATGCCGTCATATCGTCCTTACGTCGTCTGTAAGCTAACGTTACTTTATCAGCGTTGAGTCTAAGTGAAGATCTCGCGCAATCCATAGCAACGTTTCCGCCACCAACTACGACAACTTTTTTGCCCGTGAAATCTGGGAAATCATTATCGCCAATTCGTCGTAAGAGAGTTACTGCTGACATAACGCCCTCAGCCTTCTCGCCCTCGATACGTAATGACTTGTCAGTGTGTGCTCCGATAGCAATATACACAGCGTCAAATTCTTCACGAAGCTTTGAGATCGGGAAATCTGGACCGCCTACTGAAGTCTCCATGTGAACTTTTATATCACCGGAAGTTAAAAGCGTGTCGATCTCTTCCTGCAAAACCTCGCGCGGCAATCTGTAGGAAGGAATACCATAACGAAGCATTCCGCCTAAATGTTTACGCTGCTCGAAAATCTCAACGCTATGTCCCATAATTCCAAGATAGTAAGCTGCACTTATTCCGCTCGGACCTCCACCTATGACAGCGACTTTCTTACCTGTTGCGGGCGCAGGGCCTTCACCTTCACGATACACTGGAACATGGCCAGAATGATCAATGGCGTAAAGCTTTAACCCACGGATATTAATTGCGTCATCAACCATACGACGGCGGCATTTATTCTCGCAAGGGTGCTCACAGACCATGGCACAGACGCTCGGGAACGGGTTATCTTTGCGGATAAGTCTCACTGCGTCGGCATAACGTCCAGCGTTTACAAGAGCGATATAGCCCGGAATGTCAACATGTGCAGGACACCACGATACGCACGGCACTGCATGGAAGCCTTCGGCTGTACAATGATGACCTTCTGAAGCGTGCGCCACATAATCCTCACGGAAGCCTTGTACCCCCTTTAAGACCATGTTAGCGGCCTCGTAACCTATTGCGCAATCGGCTGACGCTGAAATCGTCTCGGCTGTCTTCTCGATAGTCTTGACTGTCCCCATGTTGCCTTTACCGTCGATTAAATCATCGATCAATCTTTCAAGCTGTGGTAAACCAACACGACACGGAACACATTTTCCGCAAGTTTGAGCCGAACATACTTTGAGATAACTGCTGGCTAGATCAAGTGGACAAAGCCCAGGAGGTGCACCCTTCACTCTTCTCTCTAAATCACTATGGAGAGACTCGGCAGTGGCTTGAGCTTTGCTTTCGTTCATAATGCTAAGGCGACTCAATAGAAATCACTCCCTCGTTATTATTTGCTAAAATTTTTACCCCTGTAAATGCTGATAATTATACCCGTTAGCTGTATTTTATGGCAATGCCAAACATATCATGGCTCAAAATTTTTCTGGTAAAATATAGGCAGTCTCGGTGGTATTGAGATTAAGATGACCCCTAGGCAACATATAGGGGGTTGTAGAAGGGTCAGGCTTCCCCCTGTAGAAAGGGTGTGGGAGTTATGAAAGAGTGGACTGAATTTTTAAAAGCCCTCGCAATGGTTTTACGAGCTGTTGCCTCTGTCATTAACTCATTTAAGAAAAAGCAACACATCTTCGATTGAGTTATCGGTAGTCGATTGAGGGTGTGCAGCCCTTGGTCGACAATCAAGTTTTTATGTCCGCATCATCCCGGACTTTCTACCGGTAATTATATCACGCACAACTAATTATAGACGCATGGGAAAATTGACATTGAGGGGGGCTTATCGGATAATGACACTAATAATCCGCCTGGGGAGGCTCAGACGGCCAAGTTAGGACTTACTGATTCGGGATCGCTAGTCCTTCATCAAGTAAAATCCTAATGATGAAAAGCTATTGATTACGTAAAAGTCGAATCGTTTCATTTATTGCTCGTACAAATTCTGTAAGGACTTGTATGAGCTTTATTGTTAACTTCATCTTCTCCACGTTCTCACCCCCTCTCACCTGAAATTTCTTCAGGCTACCAAGGACAATCCCTAGGCATGCCTCGTCCTGCAAAACTTCTACAGAACGACCTCCCGCGCGTTATTTTATCACGTATTCGTTTTTCTCACGTACAGCTCCATTAATCGCGCCACGATCTCCTCCTCGCTGATATTCGCCTTCCAACCATACCCTTCACACACGGCCTTGTCATTCTCACGATGTGCCTTCAGCAACTCCGCGGGCATTGTCAACGGGGCATACAGATCTGCTAGCGACGCTTCAGGAAACTTTTCACGGGCATCAAGAATCTTTTGCGCACACGACTCGATTTTCGCACGCTGCTTATCACTTGGGGAGGGCCACGGAAAATTATTGTAAACGGACGGGGTATAGTTAAAATTACTTGTCAATCTTCCTGCTGTTACTCTTGCCCACGTCATATGCACACGAGATTCAAGAACTCCGAACATGAATAAATTTGCGTCGGGAACAATTTGCAAGCCGTCATTAACAATCAAGTCAGGACTCATGAAGCCCATAGGTATATATTTGCGAGTCTCTGATGACACTACCGGGATTGCAACATAGTGCGTTTTGCTCTCTACAATCTCATCAAACAGAGTCGGAGTCGCTGCTTTTCTCCGTGTTG
>CAJOGG010000149.1:0-12823 GCA_905234205.1 uncultured Synergistales bacterium
GCCTCTGTGTGCTGTATGAAGTCAATTAAGCCATGCTCTAGAGCCGCGTTTAACCCGTTTAAGTTCCAAGAAATGAATCTTAATTCGGAGGCAAACATACAACCTTGATTTATATACTTACTGCCTTCTTCAACTTCTCTTTCAACTCGGACGCACTAAAACCAAAAGATATGAGACCTTCGTCGTCGTCTTGTTGATACATACCCATAGCCACGTCGGGAATCAATAAACGAGGAATATCAAGTTGTGTATATGCAATTCTGTCATCAGACTTTCCCTCCTCATAGGCTGCGATTAAAATAATTAACAATTGGTACGCTGAAAGCATAGTCATAGCAACTTTCATGGTAGCAGTCTTGTCGTCGGAAGAATGCTTTATGTTGTTGTAAACGTCCCACCATAAGAGTGAACCTTTATCCCAACCTTCGAAAGGCAAGTAATTTTGTTCGGTATCTTCACGAAGTATCGACTTAAAATTTCCGAGATTTGGCAACGCTTTAAGCAAAATGCCCTTGTACTGGCAAATATTCCCTCTGGGGGCTTTATTGTCAATAAGACTACATAAATTTTTGAATGATGCCTCGATTTCAGCCCCAAGTAGAATAACAGATTTTGACAGAAAGTCTGAGTGCGCATACTCCACGTCAAACGCTACATAATACCTTGCTCTGAGGAAATCTTCTTCGATTGATAAATATCTTCTCCAACCTAACATTTTGTGCCACCTATAACTTCAGCTGGCTTCTTGTTGTTAATACTGGCAATGATGGCATTCCCCATAACTTCACGAAACCAAGCCTGATTTTCTGGCGTAGCTGGCATGACAAAAACTTTGCCGTCTTCACCATGATAGTACAAAACGTTCGTGTTTCCCATCAAGTCTCCCTTCTTAACAAAGGCCATACCGTCTAACGCTTCTTTTTCTGAAGAAGGAACCCCAATAACTTCAGTGCTACGCTCTATAATATCGGTCTCCTCTGCAAGGAATGCTACAGTTGTCCCTAAATGTTCAGCTATTTTACCTAACATTCCCACATCAGGCGAAGTTCGTCCTTGCTCCCAACGTCTTAGTGTATCAAGGGAAACATTCAATGTCTTAGCAAGATCTTTTTGATGAAACCCCCTCATTGTCCTAAGTCGCACAAGTCGATCACAAAACATCTTTTTGCCTCCTAAATAATGTTATTTTATCTAAATATTATGTTAGTATACAGCATATATAGTTATTTTCAACGCAAACATGCTATCTTGATAAAATTTTGCTTTTTTGCCAAAATATAGGCCTTAACTTATTTGCCAGTTGGAGTGATTTATTACAGTAACTCTAGGTCAATATGTTAGTATGAAAGGAGAGAACGAGAATGAAGTCAACAGTAAAATTAATTATTTCGCAAGCCCAACCTATTAAAATGACCCAGACAATAGTTTCCCAATATAAAATATTGGCTCTGGACAAATCACGCCGAGCCACGTAGAATCTTCTATAAAAATTTTAAAATACAAAGTGGGTGTGATTATAACACAGTGAACAGCAAACAGAACAGAAACAAACGAACAAAACTTCAAGAACCAGAGTATCAGGCCATTTAAGATAACGGGGAAAAGATAGATGGCAACGATGATGGGAAACGAGAACATAAAGAGACTAACATACGAGCAAGCGACAGAACAGCGTCGGTTGGATGTGTGCGCATATCATCAGGGGGCAAATGTTTTTGTGGCCTACGGGAACTTGAATAACGTTAAATTCTGTACTATTAGCTCGGAACAGTGCCTTAACATGAACAAGGACCGAGATTGCTGGGTATCGCTTGGAGAGTACGCGAAACAGTCCCCAAATAAACAAATCGGGTCTCGACAAATCGCCAAGGACCCTGTAAAATGCTCTCTAAACCAAAAAATAAAACTAGGGTTGATTATATCACGAGATACTTAGAAAACAAATTTAAGACAGACCAAGCGAGAGACAGAGAAACACCAAGACAGGTGGTTACAGGGAAGCCCCACTCAAGCGAGGAAGCTGGACATAAGAAAATGACTAGGGCAGACGTATTAGAATATCGTCGTAAGAAGCCAGGCGGGTACCCGTTGAAGCGAACTACCCCCAAGAAGGGCGAGGCGCCATACGTTCCGGTACCATTCGATGAGACCTTAGCCACTGCAATGATTAATGCCTTGAGGACTCATCATGTCCAGCGAGATTCAGAAACTTTCATGTACGTCCAGAGGAAAAATGTGAACAAGCATGATCGCAAGGATAGGTGCTTCTTCTACGACAGTTACTCTGTGAGCGATTTGGAACGCTTCGTGGGGAGGCCGGGTATAACGACGTATGATTTCTGGGCGAGTGCTGGTGAATATCATTGGGGCTTCAAGAAAGTTCAAGAGAAAACAGTGATAAGGACCAAAGATGACAAGCAGTACACCGAGATCAGGCGACAGATGCCAGACCGCGAAAAGTGGGTTGACGTGATACAGCTGAATTTCTTGGTGCTTGATTTCACGAAATCTGAACTGGATCACATTCCGACGCTGGAAGAGGCTCAGGAGGAGTGTAATTTGCCAAAGCCGAGCATTATTGACACAGGGGACAATGGCGAAGTGCTCGAATTACGCTGGCCTTGGTCAAACGTACTGGAAAATTGCGGTGAGCGCGAGAACTTCAACATAAGATACCCTAGGTTCAATATTTTGTTCGACGCCATGCAGGAGAGATTGTTCGAGTTGTTCTGGGACCTTGGCGCCGAGGAGAAGAAGTTGAGTGTTACGACGAAATTGCGAGTTGTTGGAACGCCTAATACGAAGATGAGAAATATTGTCAGGGTCATTAGCGAGGCTGACGAGATTCTCTCCCACGAAGAGTTCCGTAAACGTCTTGGTATATCGCTTGAAGCTCCGAAGCCTAAAGCTGCACCACGTCCTAGTTTCAAAGAAGAATTTGCGAAGGCAAGTAAGGAAGCTGAAAATTATGAGCGAGAGGTTAGCGGCGAGAATGTTGAGAAACAGCAACTACTTACGGATGATTTGTCGCGGCTTCACCCTGGCAGTGAGAATTTGGTATGTATTTGCACGGTGAATAAATCGAAGGGAGATTGCGGGGAATGGAGAAATTATTGGACACCAGCTAACAAAGTGCACGAAAAGTTAGATGAATTGAGACGTGAAATTTCAGATTTTGACGAATATAACGTGTTTGTCTCACAGTTGGAATTTTTCAGGACGTGTCGTAAGGTAGAGGACGTAGCAGCGTTCAGAGCATGCTTTGTTGACATTGATGGAAAAATAACAGGTAAAGACCTTACGGCGGAAGAATGGCGTGATTTTGTGCTTAAATATTGCCGAGAGAAGGGTATTTTGACGCCGAGTGAGCTTGTATTCAGTGGCAATGGCGTACATGTAAAATATTTCTTCACAAGGTACATGTACAGACGAGATTTCCCGAGGTGGGAGAAATTGGAGGATAAATTATTCGAGATGTTCAAGGAAATTGGCGCAGACAGTAAATCGACAGACGGCGCAAGAGTTTTGAGGATAGAAGGGACAAGGAATAACAAACCCGACACGAAGGACAGGGACGTGCGCGTGATTTTTGAGGGCGATAGTTACACGTTCGAAGATTTTGCGCGCGAGGTTGAAGCCTTCCAAAAACAAGCAACGAAGAGCATTCAGGCAATGACTCCAACGAAGGAACGTAAGGTTAAGGAACCCAAGGCGGAAAAGTTCAGTAAAACTACGGAAATTTCTAAGACTTCGAAAACTTCAGCAGCAAAGAAGGACACGGCGCCCACATTAGGGTCATGGTTCTTAGTGTTGGACGAGAAAATGTACGGCGCTGTGAGATCGCAACATACGCAATGGGTTACAAAATCGGATTTAGCGAAGCATTTACAGGCAATCGATAAAGATCGCCACGTTTGTTGTTCTATTGCGGAGTACTGCCAACAGAGGATGTCATCAACAGTTAGAAATTTGTATCTCAACTATGTGGAGCTGACGAAATGTCCAGGCGAGACTCTTGAGGCAAAAATCGCGAATATCATGAAGCACTGCCAGGAGTATCGAGGACGTGATATTGCAGAGCCGAACGAGATTCTCGAAGACGGAAACATGCTGATATTGATTTGGCGTTATGCACAACAACTTCCTGGTAAAGCATTGTCCAGGTGGAAATTGACCCAAGAATGCCTGAATCGACACTTCCAGGATTGGGGCGCGAATATCGATAGAGCTCAGAAGCCATCGGTCGGATTGCCAGTGCCAGGTTATTGTTCAGTGAAGACCGTGTACGAGAATAAGGAATTAACCTACTTGTTTGATCGAATTGCATGTCACGTACTGCCATTCAGTCAGGTTGAAGTCAATGAATACAAAGCGACAAAGAAGACTCACTCATTAAAATTTGAGCCATTGACCCAGGAATATGTCACACGCCGAGGAGCAGAAGGGCGCAAATCGAGATTCAACCCAGCGCTTAAGATATTCAATGACATTGTGAAATTATTGAGGATACGAGCTGCCAACAGTGAGAATGGCGAAGTCCCAGAAGGTCATCGAGAACTTTGTGTGTTCTACGCCTTGAATTTTGCGATCTTGTCTGGCCTTATCAAGCAGGGCGACGGCAAAGACTTTGACGAGTTAGCACAGAAGCTGATAAATCATTGTGGAGCCTCGTTCATGTCAGATTGTAAGCCGCAGACGTTTATTACGCTGAAGAATGATTTTGTGGCCGGTTTGCCAATCTACAGAGCGCAGAAGGCTACCCTAATTGAGACATTGGGAATTACGGAAGAGGAGAAGCTCAGCTTGGACCTCCTGAATCAATATGTCTTTCGAGCTAAGAGCAACAAGACTCAGGCATGGGAAAAGTTGGGGATTTCGAGAGCTCAATATTATCGTCAAAGAAAGTTGCCCGTAGCTCCTAGAGTGTCGCCTGTCGTGGAAAAATGTATTGCGATTTTGTGCGTGAGACAAAAAAACTCTGCATATTATGAAGGGGGGAGTGGCGCAAAGTTGGGGCGTGTGTTCTTAAGGGGAAAAAGTGATGGTATTACTGTCTTTTCGGAGGTTTTAAGGAGAGAAGTAGCTTCTGGGGAGAGAGAAGTGGAGAGTGGTTGTAAGGAAAGAGAATTATACCGAGTGAGAAGAGAAAAGGTTTTGTCTCTTAGGCTTATTGTGGTAAACGTAAACGGGATAATTCGGGTGGGTATAGTCTTGGAGGTTGTAGGAGTCCTAGGAGTAGAAAAAGTTTTACTGGTAATGGCTTCTGGAGGCTTATAGAGAGGTTTGAGACGGAGAGACCACCACCATAGCGGGAGGGGAGAATGGTTTTAGAGGTTTTCTCCTTGAATGGCGTGTCGGTAGCGGGTAGTGAGGGTAGTGAGGTAAAAAGCGTTTAGGCGATTAGGAGGAATTGATTTGAGGTGTTTAGGATTGGCGACGAGGTTTGATGGTGAGGAGTTCGCTGTTGTAGCAGTAAGCGCCGCCCCAAAAAATTTCAGCCTCTTCGAAAATCTCAAGAAAGTGAGTATGAGTATCATGGAACTAACGCTGAACAAGTTGTTAGAGATTATTGGCGATGATGAAGTTCGAAATCACGTGCCAGGCTCGATGAAGGTACAAGCGAATAGCAACAAGGTCGCTTCGGTTAAGGCCGGTAATAGTGTTTGTGAGGCATATTCGAATGGCTATGCGGTGTATGACAATGGCGATCGCAAAACGGTGGTACGGATTTCCGATTGCACGAAGTACACGTACAAATTCAATCGACTGCGCGAGAACGAGAAAGCATACGAGAATGTTGAACTTGATCTCAAGGATTTACCGTGGTATCTCGGTGTGATCCTGGCCTGTGAGGAACGGATTCAGGCGAATATGGAGCACTCGTGTTGCAGTAGTGTTGTGACTGATGAAAACGTCCTCAGCGAAAATTCTATTGATTGCGCACGATTTGGTAACCCTGAGGCGAAATTCATTCGTAAGGAGGCCATTAACGAGGCCCGTAAGTGCTTGCGGTTACTGCCAGATTCTCATGCAGAAGTGTTCAAGCTGTACCATGAATACGATTACAAACAGAATGAAATTGCCAAGATTGTTGGCGTGACTCCTAAGACCGTCAGAAAACGATTGAATAAGGCTACGAGTGAAGTTAGGAGGATTCGAGAATGGCTTGATAAAAACTTTGTGTGAATTACTGAAAAAAAGATACGAATAATTCGGTAAATTAAACTACCATTTTTAGGCCTCAAAAAGTCCTATATGTGGGGGAACAGATTTTTTCCCTGAAATTTTGAGGATTTAGGAGGGCGAGAAATGGACGCTCAAAGGGTAAGCGAAGGCTTGAGAACAGTATTTGAGGGCGTTGCTATGGTGTTCGATAGCTTGGGATTCGATAAACCAAAATTTCCACAAGTTTCGATAACCCAGGATGAGTTGGTAAAAGTGATCGTGAAGAAGATCAAGGAGAATCCGGCCAACAGCTCTTACAGTGTTTCCAAGCTGAGTGAATTACCGGAGGCGAATTATGATGCCTTTATGACTGGACTTGAGGCACTTTGAGTGAGCATGCACTTTTATCAGCTTCGACATCGAAGCAATGGTTGAACTGTCCACCATCTGCACGACTGCAAGAAAATTTTCCCAATGAATCAAATGCATACGCTGCTGAAGGAACATTCATGCACGCACTTTGTGAATATAAGCTCCGGCATGACTATTTGAATGAATCTGTGGAGGAGCCGACGAGTGAAGAATTTTATTCCGAGGAAGTCGAACAGGTTACAGACGTTTGCTATGAATTTGTGGTTCGTGAGATTGAGAAACTTCACGAGCCGTTGATCCTGGTTGAGGCAAAACTTAATTACAGCCATATAGCTCCAGATGGTTTTGGCACGGGAGATTTAGTCTTGCTTGGCAGAGATTCAGGGGGACACGGCGTAATTCATGTGATTGATTACAAGTTTGGCCGCGGCGTATTTGTTGAGGCTGATCACAATTCGCAGCTGATGTTGTATGCATTAGGGGCCTTGGCGGCTTACGGATATATCGGGGAAATCTCGACCGTGAGAATGACAATTCTTCAACCGCGTTTAGACAACTTTGGCACGTTCGAATGTACTCGTGAAGAGCTGGAAGCCTGGGGCGAAAGTATCAAGCCTATAGCCAGACTTGCGTATGAGGGCGCGGGAGAACAGAAGACTGGCGATTGGTGCAAATTCTGTCGAGCAAAAAAAATATGTCGTGCGTGCGTTGATGAGGCTTTGAGGTTGGTGAAGGAGGATTTTAGGCCGCCTGATATTGTGCCGTTATCTGAACTTGTTGAATCTCTTCCGGCACTTGTGAGAGTACGGAGCTGGATTGATTCTGTGTGGGAGTATGTCAACGCAGAAGCCATTAAGGGAGTCCCAATTGCGGGCTATAAACTTGTCGAAGGCGCGTCAAAACGTGTATTCATTGATGAAGACGCAGTAGCAAGAACGGCCATTGAGAACGGTTACAGCGACATTTACGAGCAAAAACTCATCGGCATAACGAAATTTGAGAAGCTGATGGGCAAGAAGAAATTCCAAGAGCTATTAGGAAAATTTGTGACGAAGCCGCGGGGAAAATTAACTCTCGTGGCAGAAAATGGAGGGTAACGAATGAACACAAGGGTAGTAATTCCATGCAGAATCAGTTTTGCGAACATATGGGAGCCGAAGAGCGTAAATGGTTCTGAGCCAAAATATTCAGTGTCGTGTATTGTCCCGAAAAATGACACTCAGACAATAACAAAGATTAGGGAAGCTGTTGAAGCGGCCAAAGAACTTGGTAAAGCTAAGAAGTGGGGCGGTGAGATTCCCAGAAATTGTAAATCACCAATTCACGATGGCGACGAGGACAGGCCGAATGACATGAACTACAAGGATTGCTTTTATATCAACGCGATCTCGAAGGACGCCCCCATGGTGGTGGATCGTAATGTTCAGCCAATCATTGATCGTATGGAATGCGCGAGCGGAGATTTCTGTAATGTCTCTGTGAACTTTTACGCGTTTAATTCCGGTGTACAGAAGGGTATCGCTGCTGGCCTTGGCAACATTCAGAAGGTCAAGACGGGAGAAAGATTTGGCGGCAGAGTTTCAGCTTCAGCTGATTTTGGTGTACTTGAGGACGAGCCGTTTGAAGTGCCAGACTATATGCAATGATTCTCTCGATAGATATTGAGACATATTCCGACGTAGATTTAGGTAAATGCGGCGTTTATAGGTATGTGGAGGGGGATTTTCGAGTCCTCCTCTTTGCTTATGCGTTTGACGACGAAGCGGTTCAGATTGTGGACGTCGCACAAGGTGAGGAGATTCCGCAAAAAGTCATAAATGCGTTAAATGATGGATCAATCATAAAAGCTGCATGGAATGCACAATTTGAGCGAATATGTCTTTCGTCTTACTTTGGCCAGAAATTCTCCCCGGACTCTTGGCGCTGCTCAATGGTTCACGCGGCTTCACTATCACTTCCTCTCAATCTGAAAATGGCAGCACAAGTTCTAAAGGTTGGTGAACAGAAAGATGATGCTGGTGAGAAGTTAATCCGGTATTTCTCGGTTCCTTGCAGGCCAACTAAGAGCAATGGCGGTAGGACACGAAATCTTCCAAAACACGATCTAGAAGGTTGGGAGCGGTTTAAGGAATATTGTCTTCAGGACGTCAGAACGGAGCGTGCAATTCGTAAGAAACTGGAGCGTTTTCCAATTTCGGATCGAGAGTGGGACTACTATCACATGGATCAGCGAATCAATGACCGCGGAATCTTGTTAGATCGTGAGCTTGTTGCGAAGGCTATTGAGTGCGACAAACTCCAATCGGAGAAGCTATTTTGTGAGGCTTGTGAATTGACTGGCCTCGAGAATCCAAACTCTGTTATGCAACTGAAAGCCTGGCTAAATGGGCAAGGTATAGAAGCCCCGTCGCTTGGAAAGAAGGAAGTAGCTAACCTTATCAAGACAGCAGACGGTGAGGTCTTACAAATGCTGAAGTTAAGGTTGCAGATGTCAAAGTCTTCCGTGAAGAAATACCAGGCTGCTGAAAGATGTGTCTGCAACGACGGCAGAGCGCGAGGTCTGTTTCAGTTTTCAGGGGCGAATCGTACACAACGCTGGTGTCTTGCTGAAGGGACTCTCGTTCTCGTACAAACTCCAAGCGGATTAATTACAGAGAAAGCCATCGAGAATGTATCACTAACCGATATGGTTTTTGACGGAAACGAATGGGTTCATCATGACGGAGTTGTTTTCAGCGGTGATCAAGAGGTCATAACTTGGGACGGTATTACGGCTACTCCAAAGCATATGGTTTTCATTGATGGTAAACATAAAATCTCTTTAGGCGATGCAATGGAAAGGGGCATAAAACTTTGGAGAGGGAATATGCTTTTAAGCAATACGAGCAAAATAATCAAAACTGGGAAGACGCAGAAGAGTGAAAACATATGACATCTTGAACGCTGGCCCTCGAAATTGTTTCATGGCCAATGGAAGAATCGTTTCGAACTCAGGACGTGCGATTCAATTACAAAATCTCGTAAGAAATGACCTTACGACGCTTGATGAGGCTAGGGAATTAATCAAGATGGGCTGCTTCGACTTGGTTGCCTCTATTTACGGCAATGTCCCTGACATCTTATCACAGCTAATTCGTACCATGTTAATCCCAAAGCACGGCTGTGAGTTTATTATGGTTGACTTCAGTGCTATTGAGGCTAGAGTTCTTGCTCATTTGGCTGGTGAACAATGGCGGCTAGACGCATTCAAGCGCGGTGATGATATTTATTGTGCTTCAGCTTCGGCCATGTTTGGCGTGCCGGTTGTCAAGCACGGGATTAATGGTGAACTACGGGCGAAAGGCAAGATTGCTGAGTTAGCCTGCATAGCCGAAGGACAGCTTGTTCTAACAGATAAGGGTTTAGTCCCGATTGAAGATGTAACCGTTGATATGAAAATTTGGGACGGAGAGGAGTGGGTATCTCATGATGGTGTCATATTCAAAGGAGAACGAGAAGTTATCACTTACGAAGGACTTACAGCAACTCCCGATCATCTCGTCTACATCGAGGGGGAATCGAAGCCGATATACTTTGGAATCGCCGCCACCAGCAGAATACATCTCATACAAACCGGAGATGGTAGGCGAACAATATGGCTGGGTAAAAATCATAAGCCCAGAAAAAAGATGGAAACGAAGAAGAGTATCATGCTATGTCCTGACTCAATGTCAAGGATGTGGTTCAATACAGTGGACATTAATATCTCATCTAAAATCTGGACAATCAAAAGGTTGTCAAAATTGTTCACAGCAATGCCAAGTTCCAAAATGGCTATATCGAAGGCTACAGCATACAAGAGACCGATGCGAAAAACCAGACGATCCAGAATATCACAACTATGGCGGAAGAGGAATCAAATTCGAGTTTCCAAGTATATTAGATGCTGGCCTTTATTTAATGAAACAATATGGCGGAATTCTGGACAGGAATATGGAAGTAGACAGAATAGACAACAATGGAAACTATGCACCAGGCAATATACGATTTGTAAATCGTCAAACAAATTGCGTAAATATGCGGAAAACTGTCTTAACCCGCTTCGAACAAAAATACTGGCCTTACTCCTACCCTACTATTGTCCAAAAACTTTCAAAGGGGATGACAAGGGACGAGATCATAGCAGAAGCCAAATATGCAATAGCCAACCATCGGCTCAACTGGAAGAAATTTGCGCAAAAACTCGAGTTTATGATATACGAAATGCTGGAAGATATCATCGTTTTACCGTATCGGGACACCTAGTTCACAATTGTGGTTATGGTGGTGGCGTTGCAGACATGGGACTTTCAGAAGAGAAAATGGCTGAGATAATCGGAAACTGGCGTGCAGCTAATCCTGCTATTGTGAAGTTCTGGTGGGATTTGGAAGGCGCAGCGATTCAGACGATCATAGATCATCAAGAACGGAATGTGGGAAAAATTGGCATACGTTTTTATGCGAATACGCTGTGGCTGATACTTCCATCTGGCCGTTCACTCGCTTACATTAGTCCAACCCTTGAACCCAACCGTTTTGGCACAATGTCTATGACGTTTATGGGCTTGAATGCTGCTAATAAATGGAGTCGCACAGAATCGTATGGCGGCCGATTGGCAGAAAACGTTACCCAGAGTACAGCGCGGGATTTATTGGCTGAAGCCATGTGGCGAATGGAGAAGCAAGGCTTAGATATTGTTTCTCACATTCATGACGAGATTGTGCTGGAAGTTCCAAGGGACAGTATTTCGGTAGAAGCAGTTTGCAGAATTATGAATCAGTCCCCCGCTTGGGCTGAAGGACTTCCGTTGAGTTCAGCAGGGTACAAGGGAGATTTCTACTACAAAGATTAGGAGATAGAAGCATGGAATTATTGGCAACAAGAGAATTTAACGGTGTAACGTTGCAATGCTATTCAGATGAGATTGATAGCAGCGATTTCTGGGCAACACGTGAGCAGATTGGACAGTTATTGGAATATGCATTTCCGGTTGAAGCGATAGGCAAGCTTCATAACCGCAATAAAGATCGCAAAGAAGAGTTCATTAACAACCCTGATTTCATAATCAGGTTATGTGAAGCTATTAAGGCCGAACGTGAAAAGTCAGCAGTCCTGAAAGCGAAGATTGAAGAGGATAAGCCGAAGGTCATTTTTACTGATTCAGTGGCAACCAGTAAGGAAAGTATTCTGATCGGCAGCCTGGCAAAAATTTACGGAATCAGAATTGGGCAGAACAAATTATTTTGGACGGGAGCTTTTCACTATGAAACAAGGTAGACCAATATCAGAGGTTTTGACGGAAATAAAGCGTCAGAGCGAAATTAAGCATGACTATATTACGCCGGCTGAGAAGTGTACGTTGGCAGATAACGGAGAAACATTCAGGTTTGCTGATATGGAGTTCGGAACAACAGAACTTTTTCATCGTCAGATCGGTTCAGCTTTAGGAATTCCAGCGAAGTATTATGATCAAATGCGCAAGACGAAACCTCAGTTGCTAGCGTACAACGTTAATAGCTGGTTTGCCGATAAAGAGCAAAGTTATATGATTCGCTCATTAGATGAAAGCCGTTGTAAGTTAGCACGCGCTTTTTTGTCAGAACGGTACAGGAGAATCGATAACCTAGAAGTGGCTTCAACTGTGCTTCCATTGTTTCTGGGCATGGAGGTTGTGTCAGCCGCTATTACAGATCAGCATCTGTACATCAAAGTAGTAAATCATGCTCTTGAAGCTGAAGTAGTGCCCGGAGACGTTGTTCAGGCCGGAGTTGTTGTGAGTAATTCTGAAGTGGGCCTAGGAGCTGTGTGCGTGTATCCGTTAATTTATCGTCTTGTCTGTAAGAATGGTATGTGCGTACCTGATTTTGGAGAGCGTCGTGCACACGTAGGCAAGGTAGCTAATGAGGATTTCTATTCGGCGGCAACTCTTGAGGCAGAGAATAAGGCGTTTCTACTAAGATTAAGAGATGCAGCTATGGCGGCATTGGAGGAAGCTAGATTCAAGCAGCTTGTGGGGAAACTTCAGGCCGCATCCGAGGTCAAATTTACGGGACACATAAAAGATGTAGTTGAATTAACTGCTAAGACCTACGAACTTAATCAGGTTGAACAGGATAGCATTCTGGAATACTTAATAGAAGGCGGAGATTTATCGCTTTATGGTCTTGGCAATGCAATCACCAGGACTTCCCAAGATGTCGAAAGTTACGAACGCGCTACTGTCCTGGAGAAAGTCGGATGGCAGGTTCTGAATGTTTAGCCCGTTAT
>CAJOGG010000149.1:12857-13721 GCA_905234205.1 uncultured Synergistales bacterium
AAGGACAAAGAAATCGCCTGTAAGATGTACTTGTCGCCACGAACGGTAAATAGCCACATGAGGGACATTTTTGGCAAGCTTGGAGTCCATAGTCGTGCGCAAGCTGTTGTTATGGCTCTAAAGTACGGGCTGATAAGGTTGGAAGAAATCAGTGAGTAAAGGGCCAAAGGAGGCGAGTCGGAGTGAATCTCCGGCTTTTCTTTGATGGTGTGTTGATGGATTGGTTCGAGAATTTTAGCATAACTTGGTTAAAATTAATTTGACATTTTTATGTGAGGAGATTTTGTCAGTATGAATTTGAATCAAGAATTGAGGAGCTACAGTTTTGTGGACGATGATTTATGGTTTGCTCTTGAAGATGTGTTGAGAGCACTCGAATTAACCGAACAAGACACGCTAATTTTACGAGAGGACGAGCCGGAGGATTTCAAAACGCTGCTTGATGGCACGGAAATAATCAGTGAAGGTGGCTTCTATTATCTAACGTTGTTTGTGAGTAAGACTCCAGAAGCTAAGAAATTTGCTAATTGGGTAATGAATGACGTTATTAAGAGCATAGCTGAGAAAGGTTATTACAAGAAAGGATGATACTTAGTGTGGGGATTTTTCTGCGGTTTAGCGTTATTTGCGGATTTGATTTATGCAAAGGCTGAGGAGATTTGGGAGCGGACAAATCGTATGAAGGAGGTGAAGCCGGAGGTTTAGGCCTTCGGCTTTTTTCATGGTCAAGAATAATCGTAAGGCTATGAGCAATCTCCGAGGTTTGAAACTTCGCAGGGTTGCGTTAGGTCTCACAGCTTCGGAACTTGCTAAAGCAACAAAGATACCTACGGATTCCATAATGGAATATGAAAATGGTACTCG
>CAJOGG010000149.1:13768-15538 GCA_905234205.1 uncultured Synergistales bacterium
CGTTACCAGAGCCCGAACAGAATACGGTGTTAAATCCTGAGTTCACGTTTCAAGAAGGAGGAGTTTACGAGATAGACGGCTTCCAGTTTGCTTATGTTGGTAAGAAAGGGATTCATCATCATTTTAATGCTGTCCCCGTCGGTTGGTTGAGGACATATACGGATGCACAGTTGGTCGGTAAGAAAATAACGGAGGTAGTGTAATGAGTACTCTTGAAGCAAGGCCGCCAGAATACTACCGACAAGAGCGAATGAAGGCAGTAGCTCCAGAAATGTATGAATTAATGCACAACACAGCTTCTTATATATTGGAATGCGCCCGTATATACAAAACTTTCCCACAAGAGCTTGTTACTTATGCCACGCGTATTCGGGAATTTTTAGCGCGGATCGATGGAGAGGAGAATATTCAAGGTGAATGAAATAGGGAATTGAAGGTTACGAGAAGGACGGCGTTGTTTATCTTCGTCTTGAGACTGTCGCACGCGGTTTAGGATTTACTGATGCCAGTAAAGGAGCTGAATATGTTCGTTGGAACACAGTAAAACAATACTTGGATTTTCGCAGGAAGTTGCGAAAGATGTACACATTCCCGGAAACGTTTTCTACCGTCTGGCCATGAAGGCAAAGAATGAAGTGGCAGAAGCGTTTCAAGCTAAGGTGGCTAATGAGATTATCCCGATGCTCCGACGCACAGGAAGCTATGCGATTAGTAAGGGACAACCGGTGTTGCCATCAGGTGTTCTTGAATGGCAATTATGCTTGACACGAATAAGCGACACTCTAATGGAGTGCTAGTAAGACAATTAAAGTGGGATAGCTCGATCATTGAGGCACTAAGAAAAATTATTGCTTAGGAGAAAATTTTATGGAATTAACACCAGCGATTTTGATGTATGCGCTTTTGGCGTATAGCGTTGTTTTCTCGGTTATTGGCTTGTTCTTTTTCGCGTACTCAATTAGTACGGTGATAAGAGTGAAAGAGATGATCGAGAGTGTAATCAATTTGATTAGTCGTTATGAAAGGAGGCAGCAAAATGAGATTGAGGGCTAATTTTGAGGACGAAGCTAGAGTCTTCGCGGCTAAGGTTGTGGAGGCGGGGAACGTTGAGCAGTTCTCAAGAATGATTATTCTGGCGCCGGACATGTACCGAATCCTCGTTGAGATTGGCGATAAATCAGGTTTTTCAGGTGGGCGGGTTGTCCTCAAGAGAGCAGCAAAGGAGATTCTGGAAACTATCAATGCTTGAGGCAGCTATAGAACGAAAATTTGTGAAGGCAGTACGAGCTGCTGGTGGCTGGGCAATCAAGCTAACGTCTATAGGCATGGCTGGTCTTCCTGACCGTCTTGTCTTATTTCCACAGGGTAAATGCTCATTCGTGGAGCTGAAGGCACCTGGTAAGAAAATGAGGCCATTACAAATTAAACGTGCGAAGGAGTTACGAGGCTTGGGCTTTTCCGTGTACTGCATTGACAGAACTGAACAAATTCTCCCGACGATAAAGGAAATTACAGCATGAGGAAAGAGCTGTTAGCCCGTGAAGACTTGCACGAATATCAGAACTACTGTGTGGATTTCATAAAGGCTCATAAGGAGTCTGCATTGTTCCTTTCGTGTGGCTTGGGGAAAACGATAATAACATTGACGGCTCTGAATGATTTACTGCTTGATGATTTTGAGGTCTCTAAAATTCTCGTGATTGCTCCTCTCCGAGTAACTCTTGTATGGGCTGAAGAGATTCATAAGTGGGAGCATTTGAGATTCCTTGA
>CAJOGG010000150.1 GCA_905234205.1 uncultured Synergistales bacterium
CGCGGCTCCGTTCTTGGGGCTTGGCCTGTTCATGATAGCGCGGTGGTCATTGCCAAATTTCAGACGGATATTCAAGAAATATGACAACGTTAACAACAGCCTTCAGGAAAACGTAAGAGCTATGAGAGTCGTAAAAGCCTTTGTGCGTGAGGAATATTCCCGAGAAAAATTTGATGCCGGCGTTGAGGATTTGTGCAAAGAGTTTACCTTGGCCGAGAAAATTTTATCCCTCAATAATCCGTTAATGCAGTTCTGTTCATATGTCGTGATGATATTCGTGTTGTATTACGGAACTTACAGGGTAATCGTTTCGCGCGGGCTTGACCTCAATATCGGGCAGATTAGTTCACTCTTAACATACGGCGTTCAGATTCTAGGGAGCTTGATGAGATTGTCTATGGTGTTCATGATGATTACACTTGCAAGAGAAAGCGCGGTTAGGATTGTTGAAGTACTTGAAGAGAAACCAGCCCTAACGAGTCCGGAAAATGGCCTCAAAGAAATTCACAATGGCTCAATCGAATTTGAGAACGTCAGCTTCAGGTACGGCACTTACACAAAATCCCCATATGCTTTGAGTAACATAAATCTTATAATCGAGTCTGGCTCAACAGTCGGGATAATCGGCGGCACTGGTTCATCAAAATCAACGTTGATAAGTTTAATTCCGCGGCTTTATGACTCAACTGAAGGAGCTGTAAAAGTTGGAGGGCATGACGTCAAGGAATACGATCTAGAGGCTTTGAGAAACAATGTAGCGATTGTATTGCAGAAGAACGAATTATTCTCCGGGACCGTGCGTGAAAATCTGTTATGGGGAAATAAAAACGCGACTGTCAACGAAATTATGGAGGCTTGCAAAATCTCCCGCGCTGATGAATTTATTGAGAGGATGCCGGATAAGTACGAGACAATGCTAGAACAAAACGCCACGAATTTATCAGGAGGTCAGAAGCAACGGTTATGTATAGCAAGAGCTTTACTGAAGCGCCCTAAAATTTTGATCCTTGATGACGCATTGAGCGCGGTTGATACTCACACGGACGCAATGATACGAGCCTCACTAAAGCAATATATGCCACAGACCACGAAAATCATCATAGCCCAACGTGTTTCATCAGTACAGGACTCGGATACAATAATCCTTATGGAGGGTGGAAAAATTAGAGCCAAAGGAACTCATGAAGAGCTGTTAAAGTCGGACAAGATTTATAACGAGATTTATTTATCTCAAAATTTAGGAAGGAGCCGAGATTTATGATGAATAAAAAATTTTTAGCAAGTTTGATAGTACAGCTAATGCGAGTGTTTCGGATTATGTATCAGGATTTGGCGATACCGTTTCAGGCTGGTTCAGCAAGAAGGAGCAAAAACTTCCACAACCTAAAGATGAAATTCTCACAGACCATTTAGCCAGTGAGTGGGACAAACTTACAGAGGACTTGAACAAAGCTTTGAAGCTTCGCGACAAACAAGAGATCTTGCCCAAAAACTCATGGATACCTTTTAAGGAAGATCAATTCTCAAACGCAAAAAAGATTAACGCAATTCTTGACGAGGCACTAAAAATTTTAATCAATGGCCAAGCGGGAGAAATGCGCCACGAGTCAATTTTGATTCAGGAGACTATAGCTAAACAACGTCTTGAACTTGATGAATTACGCAACAAAAAAATCACTGCCCCAGAAGAGTCTTATGCGCTATGGAGACTCACAAAAGATAAAGCCGACAAGAGAATCGCTGAACTTGAGAAAACCATTAGTGAAGAAGAAGAGCGGCTCACAGTCATAAACATGAATCTGACTCACGAGCTTAATCAAATTGGCCTTGAGCTTGATACGCAACAGACTGAAATATTATTGAACTCCGTTACAGGTGAAGACTTGTTGCAGAACACTATGGTATTCTCAAACGTGAAATTAATCGTCGCTAAACTCGAGAACTTGTCGCAAAATGATACGAATAGCTTTGAGATTAACCGACGTTATACTGGAATGTATCTGGTGCTGAATGATTTATTGATCCACACGCAAGAACAGCTCGTCCTCAAAATTGATCGTGAGTATAAACCAAAACTTGACGCAATACTCGCAGAGGCCAAGCAGCTTAGACAGGACGCCTTGACCAAGAGCAAAGATGGCACTTACACGAAAGCACAGCGCGACGCGTTCACGGCCAACGTAAAATCAAACGAGCTTACTATACAAGTAGCAGAACTCTACGAAAAATTATTGCGTTCACAACGTACTTCAACGCTCAAAGGAATTGAGAACATGAAACGAAATCGCGACGTGGCAGAGAACACTTACAAGACTGTAAGAAGTTCAGGGGAGTTGCGCGGGCTCATTCATACCGGCTTGAATTTATTTGACGCAATTGACGGACTAACGATGCCGGAGCTTAAAATTTTTGAGAGTGGGGCAATGCGCACAGAGTTCGAAGAGATTAACAGACGCTTGAAGAAAAATTAAACGTCTTACAACTCTGAAGTAACGTTTACATTCAAACTTTTTACACCACGAATATTCTTCAGGGCCTCAATGAAGCATTTAATGTTGTCGGCGAGCCCCTTTGTTATTATGCATTCAAGGCAAGTAGAGTGATTCAAGTGTACGTGTGTTGAACAGATTATTATTTCCCCGCTATCATGTTGAGCAGCCGTCAATTTACGAGTAACTTCCGGCAAATGATGATCATATACAAGCGTTATGGTTGCACAGACTTTTTTGTTGTTGCTCTTCCAGCGTTCCCCGGATATATATCCCCGCATTAAGTTTCTCACGGCCTCGGATCTGTTGGCTCTGTTCTCTGAGTAATAGCTCTCCTCAAACTCATTCAATAAATCTTCCGGCACAGTTATGCTGAATCTTACAAGCTCGTCATTAGGCATTTGATCTCTTGTTCTCCGTGAACTGTACGTCAATAAATTCTGCGCTGCTTTGTCTGGTTGTGTTGCTGCTGCTCTTGCCGGTGAAGTAACTGTAGAAATATTTGCCTCCCATTCCAAATAACGTAACGAGTAATCCCCAGCCGATAACCCTGAACAAGTACGAGGGCAGAACGAATAACACGAAATATACAATGCTCAAGATTAATCCGGCCAAGCATAAAAACATGGGCGCAAAAACTAGCAGCAATATTCCACGGTCTTTAGCGTCAGAAGTTTTCCACATGTTCAGGAAATAATCCACGCCACCCATATACAACGAAGGCTTAACAAAGCGCATTATGTAGTCACGGATTCTTGTAAAGTTGAACGAGAACAATATATTTCACTCCTCTGTTAAATTAAAGAGCCAGAGAACTAATTTCTCTGACTCATCGTATTCATTGTCATATATCTTCTGGTCGGGGTGAGAGGATTCGAACCTCCGGCCTCATGGACCCGAACCATGCGCGCTCGCCAGACTGCGCTACACCCCGTAGGTCATAATGTGCTGCATTCTATCACGCGGATTTATTTGCGTCAAACAGTTAATTGCTCGCCTTCACTCGTAGCTACAACTGCACATACTGCTGTATCACCGATAACGTTTAGGCATGTTCTAGCAGCGTCAAGTATTACGTCGATACCCGCCACCAAGGCTATACCCTCAATGGGAAGTCCTACGCTCGTCAACACCATTGTGAGCATGATTAAGCCCGCGCCAGGGACTCCTGCTGTACCGATTGAAGCTAATGTTGCTGTTGCTACTATGCCTATTTGCATATCGAGAGTAAGAGGAACGTTAAACGCTTGGGCAACAAACAAAGCACACACGCCCTGATATAACGCTGTCCCGTCCATATTAATTGTGGCACCTAATGGCAACACGAACGAACTTACACCTTCGGATATGCCGAAATTTTCGCGAACGTTTGATAAAGTTATGGGCAATGTTCCGGAGCTTGAACGAGTAACGAACGCCGTAATAGCTGCCTCCTGAATGCCCTTAAAGAACCATAAAGGCGAACGGTGGCATGATACTACGACCATGAACGAGTACACTGCAACTGCGTGAATTATGCAACCGATATATACAGCGGCAATAACTTTTGCGAATGGAGCTAGAATCGCTAGACCGAACTTTGCGGCCGTTCCTGCTATCAATGCGAACACACCGTAAGGAGCTGTCAGCATGACTATGTGAGTCAACGAATACATGACAGAGGCTATATTCTCGAATGCGTCAGAGATTCTCTTGCCCCTTTCTCCAGCTATTATGCAGGCAACTCCGAAGAAGATCGCGAATATGATTATCTGAAGCATGTTTGCATTTACCATTGAAGCTATAGGATTGCTCGGGAATATATCAAGAATTACATCAACAATGGGTTTTGCCTCCCTGGCTGTTGCTTGTAAATCTCCGGGGATATTCATTCCTGCGCCGGCCTGGAACAAGTTGCCACATACAAGACCGATCACAATCGCTACTGCAGTTGTTAAGAGATAAAGCACAAGAGTCTTAATCCCTATTCGGCCAAGTTTTCTAGCGTCTCCAACTGAAGCTGCTCCAGCTACAAGCGACGTGAACACTAACGGAACAATTAACATCATCAACAGCCTCAAGAAAATTTTTCCTACGAGGTCAATAAATGGCATTACGTAATCAGCAAGCAGGGGTGTAGAAGAAACGAATGGCCCGACAGCAAAACCGAATATTATTCCAAGCACAAAGCCTACAGAGATTTTGAGGAGTAACGAGGAATGTTTTCTCATGAGTAAATCACTCTCCTGAAAATTTAGAATATTTGCAGTGAATTATATACCTATGCTGTTAAAGTTTCGCCCTCACTCGTAGCTATAACCGCACATACTGCCGCATCACCGATAACGTTTATACAAGTTCTTGCAGAGTTGAGAATTACATCGATCCCAGCCACCAAAGCTATTCCTTCAAGAGGAAGGCCTATCCCCGTCAACACCATCGTGAGCATAACCAAGCCGGCCCCGGGTATTCCAGCAGTACCGACCGACGCGAGCGTAACAAGCACAAACATCTTCAACTGCATAGCAAATGTAACAGGGATATTAAAAGCTCTGGCTATGAACAACGCACAAACAGTTTGATATATGGCTGTCCCGTCCATGTTTATCGTAGCTCCTAATGGCAACACGAACGCGCTAATTTCCATAGAGACGCCTAAGTTTTTACGAACCTCGGCCAAATTCACTGGAAGAGTCGCAGCACTCGAACGCGTAACGAAACCTGTGATAGCAGTCTCCTGAATCCCCCTGAAAAACCAAAATGGCGAACGTCTGCACACTAGCATTACCATTCCGGAATAAACTATAAACGCTTGGGCCGCACAACCGATATACACAGCAGCTATAACTTTTGCGAATGGAGTCAATATAACAAGGCCGTATCTCGCAGCAGTCGTTGATATAAGAGCGAAAACTCCATAAGGCGCAAATGACATTATCATGTGGGTTAATGAATACATAACAGAAGCAAAATCTTCAAAGAAGTCCGAAACTTTTTGCCCGATCTTTCCAGCTAATGCACAGGCTATTCCTAG
>CAJOGG010000151.1 GCA_905234205.1 uncultured Synergistales bacterium
GACAGCACTAGACTATACAAAAATTTTCTCTTAATCATAATTTACCTCCATGTATGAATTAATCGAATAATTACTCCTACGGGAAACGCCCCCATGTTGAGAGAATCTCCCAAGTACATTGCGCATAATTGAGCATCACCTTCCCAAATAAGATAAGCAAATCTGCACTCACAATCCCATTAACGCGAGTTGGACCTGAAGTCCTAACAGGATTTAGAATGGTCGAAAACTTTATTGCATTGCGCGTGAAAGTTTGAGTAAGTTGTCGCCTCCAATTTGTATACGGATAATAAATTTGCACTCCACTGACTACGTAAATAGAAGCAAGATGGACCCAACACACTTTATTGAAAAGGTCTCTCATGTAGAAAGCGAAGTGCTTATGAAATTATTACTTTCTCCACTTATATTTTCGGGGGGGTGCGTAAACTTTAGTGACTCTTGCAAAATATTTTCGGGGCTGAAAAATTCGGCTTAAAATTTACTAACCAACCATGACTAACGAAACGCTAGGACGCGTAAACGCAGTAAAATGCTGATAGCTGACATTAAGGGAAAATTTTGTTCATTATTTTGATATTCGCGTGCTGTGATTTAGAATAGTTAGCTAATTTAGAAAAGGAGCTGTATAGCATGAAGAAATTCGTTGTAGCGTTGTTACTCGTGGCTGCATTCGTGGCTACGGCGTTCGCAATCGACTCTCCGCTTCCTCCGCAAAAAGGTCAATGGGGATTCGCTCTTGAGGATTCGTTACCATTATACGAGAAGGCTGATGCTGATTCCGATTCGGAGTACGTTGAATTTGATAGCAAGTGGTTCAGCGTTCCTAGCGCAGTTCGTGATAGTGATAACAATCTCTGGTACAAGGTCAAGATCGGCAAAAAATCCGGCTGGCTCGCTCAAAATGGCGTACGTCTGAAATTACAAAACGGTGGAAAAAGCAAAGCTGCTGCCAAAATCTACAAGAACAAGACCGCGGATTCACTCATAGGACTTTCACAAAATGACATTCGCAAAAAGTTGGGCACCCCTACAATGCGCGAAACTCCCTACGATGAAAGCGACGTCAATATACTTTCTTATGAGCTTGCAGGCAAAAAGGAAATGACTCTAGTTATCAGGATTAAAGACGATGAAGTTACCGACGCTGATTTTTATAACGCAAGAGCAGGACAAATTGACGCGGGCTAATAGTGAGAAATGAAATTTGCGCTCGTACTGTGTCTAGCGATTCTGCTTGATGAGATACTAGGCGATCCCAAAAGTTTTTCCCATCCCGTTATTTACATTGGACGCTTGATAAATTTCCTGAAGAGCAGATTGTTCACGAATACACATTCATTTATTAGAGGCCTCGTTGTTTGCGGATTGACCCTAAGCACGACGGGGCTTTTTGCTTACTCCATACTCTACTTCACAGATTGTAACTTACTAGTTCAAGTGTATATGCTTTACTCCGCTTTAGCCTGGAAGGATTTGCGCGACGAGACAGGGCCAATTTTATCAAGCCTCATTCACAACGATTTAACCAGCGCACGAAAATTTTTGTCTTACGTTGTCGGACGAGATACAGAGACTCTCAACGCACAAGAGATTACCAGCGCAACCATAGAAACTATCGCGGAAAATTCGATTGACGGCGTTATGTCCGTTATGTTCTTCGCGTTTGTTGGCTACATTATAGGTAGAGAGTACGGAATGTGCGTGTGCGTATGGATATTCAAGGCGGCCAGCACGTTGGACTCAATGATCGGCTACGAAAGCTATCACGAGTTCGGAAAGGCCAGCGCAAAACTTGACGACGCTTTGAATTTTTTACCAGCTAGAATCGGAGGGGTAATAATCATTTTGGCAAGCGGAAATTTTTCACGGGCATTCAAAGTTTTCCTCAACGATAGATTCAAGCACAAGAGCCCCAACAGTGCCCACGGTGAAAGCGCATTTGCAGGAGGCTTGAATGTCAGGCTAGGGGGAGGAGCATTTTACGGCGGTAAATTCGAGTCGCGGCCATTCATCAACGAGAACGCTAAGGTCCCGGAAGTTGATGACATTGTGAGAGCTTGGGACTTGCTGAATAAATCGTGTGCCTTGTTCGCTATGGTCATGATATTGCTTGCATGGAAAGTTTAATCCCCTTTCACGGAGCTAACCCCGAAAATTTATATCGCGTGTTCGATATTTCTATGCCAGATGAAATTCTTGACTTCAGCACCAACACAAACATATTACCTTGGCCCAAAATTGATATTAGCATAGAGAAGCTGGCGTCAAGTTATCCTGATCCGGAGTGCAGAGAATTACGCGAACTTATAGCAGAACGTGAGAACATTTCGCCGTCACGAGTCTTATTCACGAACGGAAGCAACGAAGCTATATTTTTGCTGGCAAGATTATTTCATGAACGTGTTGCGATTTTGCAGCCATGTTACACGGAATACTCAAGGGCTTTTCCCAACGCTCACAACGTCTTCAGGATTGAGGAGGCCGGAAATTTTCGCGCATTCATTCTCACTAATCCAAACAACCCCACCGGAAAATATATTGCCAATCTCTCCGAAACTATCAAGCGATTCCCCGATACAGTCTTTATTATTGACGAGGCGTATATAGATTTCGTGTTAAGCGATTGTGAACGTGAACGGCTCTGCGATTTTGAGAACGTGATTACATTGCGATCCATCACAAAAATTTTTCACTTAAGCGGTGTAAGAATCGGCTATGTTATAGCTAGCGAGGAGATTATTTCACGGCTGAAGGCGTTGCAACCAACATGGAGCGTAAACTCTATAGCGCAGGAATTAGCTTTGAGCTTTTTACATGACACGAGCTTTTACGAGCAGACAAGAGCGTTTTATCGTGAGCATACCCCAAAATTTATCGCAAGCATTAAAAGTGCGGGCTTTGAGGTCATGGACTCGTCGGTGCATTATTTTTTGGTGAGAGTCGAGAACGATATCGAGGTCATAAAATTTTTATTGCGCGCTGGAATAATTGTTAGACACACACAAAATTTTCCCGGGCTTGATGGCAAATATGTGCGAATTTCTACGTTGAATAGTTATGAAAACGAGAAGCTGGTACAAACGTTGCTGATGTGGGAAAAATTTGCGAGTTTTTGTAGTTGAAAATGTAGTTGAAAAATCGTGAGGTAAATGCGAAATTGAACTTTTGAACATATGTATTATAACACAAACTTATGTTAGAATGTACGCATGAATGGAATAATGATACAAGGAACTTCAAGCGATTCAGGTAAGAGCTTTATCGTTACGGGACTGTGCAGAATTTTTGCGGATAAGGGAATGAGAGTCTGCCCGTTTAAGTCGCAGAACATGTCAAATAACTCTTGCTTCACTCGCGATAATTTAGAAATGAGCGTTGCCCAAGCTATTCAAGCACAAGCAGCAGGATTAACCCCGGAAACTTTCATGAACCCGATCTTACTCAAGCCCACTCACGAGAAATCATCACGAATAATTCTCAATGGTAGAGAGTTCACACGATCGGCCGAGAAAAATTTTTACTATCATGAATTTACGGAGACTCACGGGATCAAAGCTGTACGAGAAGCATTAAGTTATATTCAAGAACACTTTGACGCGGTTATCATTGAAGGCGCAGGGAGTCCGGCGGAAATTAATCTCAATGCCCATGAAATTGTAAATATGCGTGTTGCTCGTGAGGCTGATGTGCCTGTTGTGCTTGTTGCTGATGTTGACAGGGGAGGCTCGTTAGCGTCAATCGTGGGTACTCTGGAATTAGTCGGCGCTGATCGTGAACGAGTCAAGGGGATAATCTTCAACAAGTTTCGTGGCGATATAAATTTATTTACTGATGCTGTAACCTGGACAGAGAATTACACAGGCGTGAAAGTTTTGGGGGTTGTGCCTTATGCTCGCGATATAAAAATACCGGCTGAAGACTCGTTAAGCGAAAATGGAATCTCAACCGGCAATTTTGATTCAAGAACGTTTGATGAAATGGCCAAGCTATTAGCTCAAAGCCTCGATATAGATTTCATCACTGAATTAGTTCACCATGAAGGCACCATGCCTCCGCGTCTGTAATCCTGACTTTCACGAACTCCCCCAAAAGTTTTTTGCTCCCTGGTAAGATTACTACTTTGTCGCTGGGTGTTCGGCCTTGCAATAAATTCTCGCCCTTAGGTGCTGGTCCGTCAATGAGAATCTCAAACTCTTGGCCCACTAACTTTTCGTTAATCTCGCGCGTTATCTTGTCTTGAATCTCGTTAAGCCTCGTCAATCTCTCTAGCCTTAACTCAACCGGTAAAGCTCCCTCCATAGTCGCGGCTGGAGTCCCTTCACGTTCGG
>CAJOGG010000152.1:0-5374 GCA_905234205.1 uncultured Synergistales bacterium
GATATAAGCGCTCTGGCAAAAGCAAAGGTAACCAAGACCTTCAAGATCAATGTTACCGACGAGAGCTGCACTGGCGACACGCAGATTACTTGGGCAATCAAGACTGCTCCTAAGAGATCTACAGCCAAGATTAAAGCTGATAACAGCACTGGTAAGAAAGCAACGTTGACGATCACGGTACCGAAGGGCTTAACCAACACGGGCGACGCTGATATTGATGAAACAATTGGAATCGTGGCTACTAACAAGAGAACAAAAGAGGCCAGCGACGAAAAGAAATTCACTTTCAGCATTTCACCTGTAACGACGGCTCTTCCTGAAGAGACTGTGGCAGTTGTCAAGGACTACGAAGGCACAACAGCGGTTGCTCTTCCTGAGACGTCAAAGAGGAAGTCATCTGGTGAAGGTGACGTTAAACTTGGAACGACCAGAACAGTTGCAGGCTTGACAGCGGGCGAGAACACGATCGTTCACGAGGAAGGCTACATTGTCGCAGCAGTGTTGCCGGAGGTTACAGTAACGGAAGACGGCCAGTATGATTTGAACGTTGAACTTGCTGAAACGGTTGCAGAGGGCGCAGAGCTTAAATACTTTGCATTCCCACGTAACGCCGAAGCGAGCGATGATGATGAAATCGTTGACTTCTACGACGAAGAGGGCGCGGAGATTGAGGCAGTACCAGCAAGCCACACGATCACAGTAGCTCCTTGGTTCAACGCCGACGTAACCTATGCACCAGTTATCGCAGTGAAAGCTGACACTGACGCGGAAGGCGCGAAGACCGTTGAGGAAATCGAGGAAGAAGTAGCCGACGCTGAGTAATTCACAAAGCTTATAGCTACGAGTTATTGAACAAGGGAACACAAAGCACTCTGTCTAACAAGGCAGGGTGTTTTTCTTATGCTAGAATCGATTATCATGAATCTTAAGGAGAAATTATTCCATGACTACCCCAAAAAATTTTGTGCTACATTCACATTGGCCACCGTCTGGAGATCAACCTGAAGCTATTGACGCGTTAATCAAGAGCATAAATTCCGGCAACAGATTTCAAACTTTAATGGGCGTTACAGGAAGCGGAAAAACTTTCACCGTTGCAAACGTCATTGCCAACCATAACAAAACTTTAGCGGCTCAACTTTATAGCGAGTTCAAAAACTTTTTCCCGGAGAATGCCGTTAGATATTTCGTGAGCTATTACGATTATTATCAGCCTGAAGCTTATATCCCGTCTAGTGATACTTACATTGAGAAGGACGCATCTATTAACGATAGAATCGAACGTTTACGACTTGCCGCTACAAAAGCATTAATTGAACGCCGGGACGTTATAGTGATCGCTAGCGTGTCTTGTATCTATGGACTTGGCCTCAAAGAAACTTACGAGGAGGCTATAATTTCTTTCAAGGTCAACGAACGAATCGATCAGCGCGATTTTTTGACGAGGCTTGTAGGAAATTATTACGAACGTGGTGATTATGTTGAGCCAGGAAAATTTCGCGTCAGGGGCGACACCGTGGAGATATTTCCAGCGTATGAGGAAAATTCTTGCGTGCGTATTACATTTTTTGATGACGAGATCGAACGCATTGACATAACAGAGCCTTTAACGGGTCATGTAATCGAAACTGTAAACGAGGCTTCAATCTTTCCAGCACAGCATTATGTTACACAAACCGACGCTATAGAACGTTCAACGCCTTTAATCTTGCAAGAGTTGGCCAAGATCGAGAAAGATTTTACCGACAAGGGCAAATTAATCGAGGCACAACGAATTAAATCACGCACTCACTACGATTTAGAAATGTTACAAGAGACGGGATATTGTTCAGGCATTGAGAATTACTCTGTGTATCTTGACGGAAGGCAACACGGAGAACCGCCGGGAACGTTGATTGATTTCTTTCCTGAAGATTATATCTGCATAGTTGACGAGTCGCACATAACTTTACCTCAAGTACGGGGAATGTATAACGGTGATAGAGCGCGCAAAAAATCTTTAGTGGAAAATGGGTTCAGGCTCCCTTCATGTTTGGATAACAGGCCGTTAGAGTGGCACGAGTTCGAAGCTAGAATGAGGCAGGCAATTTTTGTATCAGCAACTCCCGGAGATTATGAGCTTAAAGCGTCGCAGCTAGTAGCGGAACAAATTATCAGGCCCACAGGCATTCCAGATCCAGAAGTCGAAATAGCCCCAGCAAGAACACAAATTGATAACTTGGTTGATAGATTGCGCGAGATTGTGAACATGAATCAGCGAGCATTAGTCTTGACTCTCACGAAACGTTCATCAGAGGACTTGGCCGACTATCTTAAGGAGTTGAAATTCAGAGTCAAGTATATTCATTCTGAGCTTAACACTTTTGAACGCGCTGAATTAATTCGTGATTTACGCTCTGGGAAAATTCATGTGCTTGTCGGGATAAATCTTTTGCGTGAGGGAATGGACTTGCCCGAAGTTACATTGGTTGCGATCCTTGACGCTGATAGAGAGGGCTATTTACGTTCATATAGAAGCCTTATACAAATTATGGGACGCGCCGCAAGAAACGTTGACAGCAAAATTTTACTCTACGCCGATGAAATAACCGACAGCATACGAATAGCAGTTGACGAGACAAAACGACGACGAGAGAAGCAAATCGCTTTCAACAAAGCCCATGACATCACGCCCGTAAGCATTACTAAAGACGTATCGGACTTATTGCCGCCAGAATTATCCGCAGCATTCGATAAGGATAAAGACAACAAAGACTCTTCGCCGCGCAACAAGAAATTAATCAAGAACATGAGTGTATCAGAACTTGAGCGCTTAATGTGGGAGGCAGTTGAGAAACTTGACTTTGAACGAGCCGCAATGATTCGTGACACAATTTCAAACATGAAAAAGTGAAAATTACTGTATTGTCTACTTGACTTTTTGATAAAATATTTCAAATCTTAAATCACTGCTGAATTTATTGACATATGGAGGGGGATTGGCGTAATGAAAAAATTGATCGTCATTATTCTTGTAGCTTGTGCCGCATTTTATTACTACCTTGAACATGATAGACCGGAGTTTAAGCGCGTTATTCGTGTCGGTGTTGAATGTGCGTATGCTCCTAACAATTGGGAAGAAGGCAAACCTAGCAAATCTAATCTCCCTCTGATGAACAATCCTGGGTTTTATGCTGAAGGTTATGATATTCAGATAGCTAAAGCTGTAGCCGATGCTCTTGAGGCAAAACTTGAGGTCAAAAAAGTTGAATGGGAAGATCTGTTGGACGCTCTGGAACGAAATGAAATAGACGTTATATTTTCGGGAATGCTTGACACTGATGAACGCAAACAGAGAATCTCATTTACAGTTCCTTACGAGGCAATGAAGACCGAATACGTTGTCGTCGTGAATAACAAAAGCGCTTATGCTGAGGCAAAAACTTTTGAGGACCTAAAAGGAGCTAGGCTGCTTGCCCAGAAGGATACTTATCTGAATGCGGCTATAGATCAAATTCCTGGCGTTGTTCATATGGCTCCAGTTGCTACAGTAGCAATGATGCTTGATCACTTGATTAACTTTAGAGTTGATGGCATAGTCATTAATCTTGATACCGGCCAATCCTACGAACGAACTTATAAGAATTTGACGCTTATACGTTTTCCAGAGGGCGAAGGCTTCAAACTCGGTTTCAATGGAATCTGTGCGGGAGTCAGAAAGGACGACGAAAAGTTTTTAGCTGAACTCAACGCCGCCATCAAATCAATAACGACCAGGGAGAGAAAAAGGATCATGGACAGAGCTATAGCTAGAGTTTGGGAGACACTATAACATGATTAAGAAATTTGTAACGGTCATAGTTGTTGTGATCGCAATTTTCTATTACTACCTTGTGCACGATATACCAGACAAGCAGCTGCGAGTTCTTCGTGTTGGGAGCGAATGTGATTATGTGCCTTACAGCTGGGTTACCTCCAAAGAACACGAATATAATTTCCCTCTCGCAAATTCTCCTGGCTCATATGTTGATGGCTATGATATTCAAATTGCGAAGATCGTAGCTGATTATATGAACGTGAAGCTTGAATTTAGGAAGATTGCCTGGGAAAATTTATTTGACGCATTGAACCGCAAAGAGATAGACGTAATATTCTCAGGAATGCTTGACACTGATGAACGCAGAAAACTTGTCGATTTTTCCAAAACATACGAACTCAACAGATCTGAATACGCAATACTCGTCAACATAGGGAGTGCCTTTACAGGTGCACGCAGTCTGGAAGATTTTTCGGGCGCACGAATATTAGGACAGAAGGAAACTTATTTTGATACCGTAATAGATCAGATACCCGGAGTTGTTCACATGCCTCCAGTCAATTCGATCTCGGCTATGATGGAAAATGTGGTGAATTTCAATGTAGACGGCATTATAATTGATGCAGATATGGGTAGTTCATACGAGAGAATATACACAAATCTAAAGCTCATAAAGTTTCCAGAGGGCAAAGGTTTCAAGCTGGGCTTCACTGGAGTCTGTGCCGGCGTAAGAAAAGGGGATAAAGACCTCCTTGACAACATCAACAAAGCAATAGCTAATTTATCTGTAAGAGAACGTAAGAGAATTATGGATAGAGTCGTATCAAGAATGTGGGAGAATATATAACATCATGAAAAAATTAGTGGCGTTCGTAGTAGTTATGTGTGCACTTTTCTATTATTACCTCAATCACGATAAACCTGACAATAAACGAGTGCTTAGGGTCGGGATTGAATGTGATTACATTCCTAATAACTGGCAAGAAAGCAAACCAACAGCTACAAACTTACCTTTGGCTAATGAACCTGGTTACTACGCTGAAGGTTACGACATTCAAATAGCTAAGATAGTTGCAGAAGCTCTCGACGCGAATCTAGTTGCGTATAAGATTCCGTGGGAAGAATTACTCAACGCTCTCAATCAAGGCCAGATTGACATGATATTCTCCGGAATGGTTGACAGTGAAGAGCACAAGAAAGAAGCCGCCTTCTCAAATTTATACGACGTAAAGAAGACAGAGTACGCAGTTTTAGTTCGTGGGGATAACAAGTATGCAAACGCTAGGACTCTTGTTGATCTCAAGGGGGCTACTATGCTTGGACAAAAGGGCACGAAACTTGATACAGTTATAGACCAGATTCTGAACGTGCATCACCTTCCACCTCTTGAAAATATTACCAGTATGGTTGAAGCTTTGAAAGCTGGAAAAGTTGACGGCATTGTTATAAATGTCGATACAGGACAATCATACGAAAGATTAGATAGCAGTTTAGTGCTTATACGTTTTCCGGAACATTCAGGCTTTGAGCTTGGATTTAACGGTATATGCGCAGGCGTGAGAAAAGAGGACGTGAAAT
>CAJOGG010000152.1:5418-10183 GCA_905234205.1 uncultured Synergistales bacterium
TGGATCAAACTATAGCGAGAATATGGGAAAATTTATAGCATCATGAAAAAGTTAATTGCATTGATATTAGTTGCGTGTGCACTGTTCTATTACTACCTTGAACATGACAGACCAGAGAATGTACGAATATTTCGTGTGGGTGTTGAGTGTAATTTCGTGCCGCATAACTGGGAGGAAAATAGATCAACTGACGCTAATGTCCCCATAATGAATCACCCTGGCTATTACGCTGATGGCTATGACGTTCAGATAGCTAAATTGGTGGCTGAAGCTCTCAAGGCACAGTTGATTGTGATTAAATATGATTGGGAAGAACTCCTTGACGCTCTCGAGCATAAACAAATTGACGCAGTTTTCTCGGGAATGGCTGACACTGAAGAACGTAAACAAAGGGCCGCTTTCACTGATACTTATGAAATAGCTAAAGCCGAATATACTGTAATGGTTCGCAAAAATGGCCCGTATGTAAGCGCAAAAAGTTTGCTCGATCTATCAGGAGCTTCAATTCTAGGTCAAAAGGGTACAAATTTTGATACTGTTATAGATCAAATTCCTAATGTTAATCATCTTGAGCCCGCCGACACGGTTGCGGACATGATAGCCAGACTCATGAATAATAAAACTGATGGCATAGTCGTTAATCTCGATACCGGACAATCTTACGAGAGACTCTACTCAACGAATCTCACGCTTATAAGATTTCCTGAAGGGGCCGGATTTAGTTTAGGCTTCAATGGTGTTTGTGCAGGAGTCAGGAAGGAAGACACGAAACTTCTCAATGATATTAACAACGCCATAAACAGTATTCCTACAAGACAACGTCAACGTATAATGGACCAAACTATTTCGAGAGTGTGGGAAAATTTGTAGAGGTAAGAAAATTTGAGTCCCCCTGTCGTTATGGCAAGGGGATTTTTTGTGTGTTAGCTTAAGAAATCCAACAAGCTCGGCTGAACTAATCTAGCTATGACGGCCAAGTTTGCTTGGTACATGTAGTCGGCAACGTATAACTGTGTTATCGCGTCAACAGGGTCAACCGTAACGAGATTGTCATTTTCTTCGGTCATGATTGAATTTTCCTGCGTGAGTCTATCTGTGTTGTAGTTGTAACGAGCAATTAACGCTCCGCCTTCAGCTTGAACGCCCAAAATATTGTTGATGAGGTTATCAATTTTCGGGATCATTTTGTCGTAAAGGTCGTCACGGTTTCCAGAGTTTACAGCCGCGATAATATCGTTGATAACTCCGAAGCCGTTCTGTTTCATGGTGTTGGCGCCGCTTCTGATTGTAGCGTTCTGCGTGTGAATACCCGAGGCATATAAATCGTCGTCAATTCCGCGTGAATATGATTCTCCTTCAAGGTTATAGCCGCCTCTGTAAAGCGTTCGGTTAATCTCTTCGCTATTGAAATCTGTGCCTAATAAATTTTCTGTTACGGACTCTTCGTTTTCGTCAAGAAATTCAACTTTGATAGAGTAACCACGCGGCGAATAAAACACAAGTTCTTTGTCCTCATTTACTTCTGCCCTGACGTCATAATCTTGCATACGAGCATTGACGAATTCGGCAACGTCATAAGAGTTTATTATCTTATCGGAGTTTACGTCACGAAGGGCTGTCAAGTCTATTGTATGAGTGTAACCCGCCACCGTGATATTGAGTGCTGTCGCTGGCGTGTTATCCTCGTTCCATTCTAAATCGTCACTTTCTACGCCGTCGTCGTCTCCATCAGGATTGATTCTGCCTTGAATACCAGTTGATAGTCCCAAAGCATCTTCGGCAATATGTCCTTTAATGTCGAGAACATTTACTGCAGAGCCATCAATCGAGGAGATCGAAATTATAGGAAAGTCTCCGCTGTTCTCTATGTCAAGTTGTCCCATGTGAGTATCGTAATAATTCACGTACAACCAATCGCCCGCTTGCGTCCTCAATCTGTCCATAACGTCCTTAACAGTATCGTCGCCGCTAACGTCAATTTCAACGCTATGAGCCAAGTTAGAGAATCTTATCGTGCCTTCTCTAAACTCTATGTTCTCTTCGTTTGCCTCAATGTCATATCTATATTTATTGTAGTCGTTGTCGTAAGCCTCGGCGAAAGTCGCGTTATCAAGCATTTTAACGGTGGTCTGTCTCAAGTTTGAGGTTACTCCGCCATGAATGCCCATTTGTGCAGCCAAGCCACCGGAATAGTCGTTCCATTCTGGATCGTTGAACGGCATATCTACGACCGTGAAAGCTTCACCAGACAAGAAATAAATTGCGCATGACCCTGGAATTTCTTCACCGGTGCTGTCAACGTGCTGGACAAAACCCATAATGTCGTGGCCCTCTTGCTCGTTCACTTGGTCAACTATCTCTTGCATGACTAACCCTCTATCGACAAAGCCGGTTTGCTTGTCAACAACGTCAGCTTTCTTGATATTAACGTCGTAATACATTCCGCAGTTCATCTGTACACGCATGGGGATTCCTACATTGTCATCAACGCATGGGGCTGAAGGGAAGTTCACACATTTCATTCCTGTACCGATATAATCGTCGTCGGTTTCGTCGGTTTGTTTGTCATCGTAAGCGTCGGTTCGCAAAGCAGTTGAGATTCCCAATTTATCGGCGTAATTGTATTCGTTCATATCCAGGAATATAACTTGCTCGCCATTGTAGCCTCTCATTACGATACGTTTTGTGTTAGTACCTGTTCCCCAGTCGTCTTCAACGTCAGTGCCGCCCGGTTCAACAGTAACTTCAAGCCAACCTGTACCAGCGTTCTTCAAGCGTGATGCTAATTCATCAATGGTGTAACTTCCGGGGTTAAGTTTTATATCTGCGCTACGTCCTCCGCTTATTACGCGCCAATGTAATTGTTCGCCTGTTTCAACCGTCAAAGTATCGTCAAAAGCAAATTCGCGGCTCTTCGTGGCTGTTTCCATGCCCAAGTAATCGAATATATCTATGTGGCTTTGATCCTTGAGTCGTGTCGTGGTTCGTGCGGTCCTTGTTGCGCTAATAGTTTCTCCGGCATCGTTCTTTTCTGTAATCTCCTCGTCCGTGAAGTCAAACATGTCTAACGCTTGTCCCGTTGCTTTTATCATGAGTGAAGGATAATGCAAAGCCTCTTCAGCCTCATTAATATTTAAGCTATCCTCGGGCATACTTCCTATACGTTCAGCAACAACAACCAAGTTTTTTCTGTCAGCAGTTACACGGGCATAAACGCCTTCAATGTCATTAATCTTTTCCGCTATGTCCTCCATGGACTCGCCATTGCTGAAATAGATTGTCGCAGCAGTTGCAGCTTCGTTGCCTACAGTTATCGTAAGTGAAGAGTCTGTGCTTTCTCCTGACTCAACTCCGAATATCTCCTCACAGCCTTCTCCCTCGACGTTTATAGTACCATTATCAGAACGCAACACTAAGCGATTATTGGGTGATAGTGAAGCGAATTTTGTACTGCCAGAGTTTGTGAATGCGGAGTTGAGTTTCTCAACAAGTTCATTTGCTGAAGTCAAGGCACTAAGATCAATCTCAATATTTTTAGCTCCATTTCCACCGACTTTTACAGAAAGAGTACCTGAAGGGGATAAAGTTTTCCAGTCTGCTAGATTTACATTGCCCACAATCCCCTGAATACTCCCGGATACTCCAGAGTTCCAATTTGGGGTAGATTCAAAATCGGCGTTCGTAGTTATTGTAGCTGGCATAGGCATATAATCAGTATCGGGCCAACCAGTTATACCGACTTTTTCGCCGGTGTTGGATTTTATGATTAACTGCTGTCGATTCGCGTCCGGGTCTTTCTCGATATAAGCGTGTACGAGCATATCCGCGCCTTGTTCTTCGAGTGAACTGTTCACGATCGTTACCAAATCCTCAAGGCTCAAACCTGATAATTCGTTAGGGTCTCTATAGCCATTGTGATCGCTGAAATTTACCGTCGCTACTTCATTTTCTTCGTCGTCTTCACTGGTTAATTTATTTGTCTTGTTTATGTCGTTGTCGCTCCAGTTCTCTGGAATGAATACTGAAAGCGTTCTGTTTCCGACGGTAATCTGAACTTTTTCCTCGCGTCCTGTCCATTTCCAGTCAAGCGGCACATAATGTGAGCAAATAAAATAGCTGTCCTCGTCTTCCGGGATTATATCGTTGCCAGTGAATGAAATGTCGCCCAACAAACTTTCGCTCAAAGCATACTTGATTCTGTCGTCAGTGCCTTGATAAATTATATTGCCGTCGGAAGTCTCAACGAATGGTGGCTTGGAAGAGTCAGTGCCTCCAAAAATATATTGCCCGGCTACCTTAGTGTTGAGGTTGTCGAGCATGATTTTTTTGTTAGCTTCAATTTGCGCGCTTATGTCCTTTAATTGGTCTTCAGGGAGAGCAGTTCCAGCACTTATTACTAAATCTCGTATAGCCTGTGCAGCGTCAAGTACGTTGTTCAATGCGCTATCAGCATGTTTCAACATAGTAACAGCGTTTTGAGTATTTGATTGATATTGATTATTGGCATTGATTGCAGACTGTATTGTTAGAGAACGTGAAATAGCGGCGGGATTTTCGGCCAAGTTCAGGTATTTATTTCCCGAGGCTATTTGCTGCTGAAGGTCTTGAATCTTTCGTTGACTCTCCTGCAAAGAATTCATCAAGCTCCCGTACATTGTTGCTGTGGTTAAACGACTATACATAATTATCTCCCCTAGTTAATCTCTCCTGAAAATTTTTGTTTACTTAAACTATCGGCCCACTAATCCAAATCCGTTAATGATAG
>CAJOGG010000153.1 GCA_905234205.1 uncultured Synergistales bacterium
TTTATCGTCGTTGAACGAGAGCCAATATCCTCAACTGTTCCTTGCGTACCTGCTACTTCAACTATGTCATGAACTTTGAAGGGCCTTGAGAATATCACGATGAAGCCGCTTATTAAGTTGTTGAAGATATTCTGCATTCCGAAGCCTAAGCCAACCGCAAAAGCACCACCCATAAACGCGAACGCCGTCAACGGAATTTTCACGATGTTCAAAGCCGTCAAAGCAAAGGCTATCCATAAAATATAAAACGCTATTCTCTGAACGCCATTAGCTGCTGTGATACTGGCCTTAAAACGTTTGAGCATTCTGTTCTTGATCCATTTACTACCCCATGAACTTAGGAAGAAGCTTGATAAAAAAACGAGTATCGCTATGATTAATTTACTTACAGTTACGGAATAGCCCTCACCTTGCCATAATTCAGTGTTCAAGAATCCCATCACAGTCTCTTTACTAAAGGAACTTACTTTCTCGGCGAGTCTTAATGCGCTTAAATGATCGTTGGCTTCATTGTAAACTCGTTGTTGATAGAAAATTGCGTTGGGAATTAATGACTCATAACGATTGAAGACATCAGCTACAACTTTGCGTTGATTTTCGACGGTCTGTAACACATTTTGCTGAATCAATCCGGTAACACCTTCGGCATTTGCTTGAGCTTGTGTAGATTCAATTTGCTTCAATAAGGTGTTCTCGGTAGTTCTTACACCATCAAGTTGACGCTGTAATTCTTGGACTCGAGCTTGTGCATTCTCTCGCAACTTCCATATTTCATCACCTGCTACAGTGTCGTGAAAAAGTTTGTAACGATCTCGCCAAGCCTGTTGTATCTCACGCGTAAAAGATATTTCATCATCAATCAAAGCTATCGTAGCTTCCCAATAACTCACTCGAGCAGAACGCGCCATGTATGTAGCAGTTGCATTTGTCAAAACACTCATATCACCAGAGCCAACAGCAACTCTAGCTCTTACAAGTGAGGAATTAGCCGAGTCAAGAGCCTTTCTTGCGTCCCCAAGTTCTGTTGTAAGTTCATTTATCCTTGTCTGCAACTTTTCAAGATTCTCGTCAAGAACTTCTTGAGGGAAGATCAAAGCCTTCTGTATGTCCGCCAGTCTTCGTCTCAATCTCTGAATATTCGATACATCAGCGTCAAAAACACGCTTCAAAGCCCTAACCTGTGAACGCGAGATAGCAACATTTAACCTTGAAAGCTCGAGTGATAATACATGAGTTCGTGGAAGTTCCAGAGCTTGGCCGCCCTCTTCAGCTTCCTTTAATTGTTTGCGTAAATTCGTTGCTTCCGACAAATCAAGCTTGAGTTTATTCAGCTTTGACTGTAGATAAAAAACTTGAGTGTCGAGTCTGCTTGATACTTTCGTTATTTTGTTGCGTAAATTATCGCTGTCGTTAATGTCAGGAGATTCGATATTGCCTAATGATGAAGTATCAACGTCGGATTTCTGTTCAACATTCGCAGCAGCCTGAAGCAACGCTCCATAAGCAGCATAAGCCACGCTAAGTTCTGACAAAATTCTCGTGTGAAGTTCCTTTTGTTCGTCGGTGTAGCCCCATGCTTCCATGTCGTCCGAAGCTTTTTCGGTCAAGGCCGCCAACTCTGCAACACGTGCATTAACATCAGAGCTTTCAAGCTTTATATCTATGAGTTCGGTGTCAATCGTTTCACGTAATCGTGCAATATCGGAGCTAATTTCGTTCTGAATCCTCGTTACATAATCCGTAGCAAGTTCCTGTTTTTCGGCCGCAAATAAAATTCCCGGTATCAAGAGAATCAATATTGCAAGCGTAAATTTTTTGAGCAAGTTAAATTTTCCTCCCTTTGTTAGTATGAATCTGCCACAACAATAAGCTTAGAATACAACCGCCAATTATATTTCCAAGTGTTACTGGCAATAAATTATTCATCAAGAATTTTCCCCACGTAAGCCCCGAAATGTCAAGCCCGTAAATTTTTGCGAATAATCCCGCCGGCACGTAATACATATTCGCCACGCAATGTTCAAAGCCAGCTATCACGAAAAACGCTATCGGGAAATATGCGCCCATCGCTCGCCCTGTAATGCTCTTTGCACACAAGCCCATCATCACAGCAGTACACACAAGAATGTTGCAGAGTATTCCAAGTATTAACGCACGGTCAAAGCTAAGTGAACATTTCGCAATCGCTGTCCTAGTAGTCGAGTCAATCACAGGTGAGCTATACACGTAAGCCCAAGCTAAAAGCACAGCCCCGACAAAATTTCCAACGTAGACAATTAACAGATTACGTAACATTCCCGCAAATGTAACCCGACCTTCAAGCAATGAGATCGTAATCAAGCAATTTCCCGTGAACAATTCTGCGCCCGTCATCATCACCATGATTAACCCGAACGGAAATAGCAAGCCATTTACAACTTTCGCGACGGAAGGATTAGTTATAAAGTTTGAAGCTACGTTTGTTACTACACCTCCCATTCCGATGAAGAAGCCCGCCATAATTCCAGAGAGAAATAAATTCAACGCTGCCGCATTAACTTTTCGTTCACCTATTGCACTATAAGCATCAATAAATTCTGAGGGTGTTAGCATTTCTCGCAAGCCTCTATAACGTGTTTAGCAAGTACACTAGTCGTAACTGAACCAACTCCAGCCGGTACAGGAGTGATAGCCTTAACAATCTGTGATACTTCATCAAATTTCACGTCCCCGCATAATTTCCCGTTCTCGTCAACGTTAATTCCAATGTCAATAACAACTTGGCCAGGCGATACAAAACTTGAATCAACAAAGCCAGCTTTCCCGATAGCAGCAACAATAATTTCAGCGCGTTTACAAATTTCAGGTAAGTTACGAGTCTTTGAGTGGCACATTGTTACAGTGGCGTTACGGTTCTGAAGCATGATTGATAACGGCCTACCTATGACAAGACTTCGGCCAAGCACTACAACATTTTTTCCCTCAAGTTCAATACCGTAATGGTCAAGCAATTCTATACAAGCTTGTGCTGTGCATGGTGGATAGCCGGCATTATTTCCCGTGAAGACGCTTGCAAGAGATTCGCTGGTCATGCAGTCAACGTCCTTTGCTGGGGATAAAATTTCGCTGACTCTCTTCTCCGTTGATTTATCGCTCAATGGCCGGAACACTAACACGCCGTGAACAGATTCATCATCGTTGAGATTCTTGACTGCCTCAAAAATTTTTTCGTTCTCACAATCTTCAAGCAAGAGAATTTTTCTGACATCAATTCCAATTTTCTCGCAACGTTTTATAATTCCAGTCTCGTAAGAAATATCATCGGGCTTGTTTCCAACTCGTAATATCGCTAACGTAGGCTTATGTTTCAGAGTCCGTGAACGCTCAATCAATTTTTCTGTCAGAGCCGCAGCAACAGGAGCCCCCTTCAAAATTTCTGCCATGATTCATTCTTTCTCCTCTCGTTAATAAGATTCATCGTGATATTATATTGAACATTCCAAAAATTATAAGGAGGTTATCATGGATAAATTAGTATCTCGCCGCGATTTCCTGAAATTATCAACAGCTGGAGCAGTCGGAGTTGCTGCTTCTGTGTTAGCGTCGCCAGTCTTGGCTGAAGAAGCAAAGAAGGTTTACACGCCCGGAACTTATAGCGCAAGTGCTCAAGGTTTAATGGGCCCGGTAACTGTAACAATGACGTTCAACGAGTCTAGCATTACTGACGTAGTTATTGATGCCAGTGGTGAGACTCCAGAGATCGGCGGAGTAGCTGCTGAAAAACTTGCTCAACAATTACTGAACATGCAAGGCGCAGAAATTGACGGTGTGAGTGGCGCAACTGTTACAGGGAACGCCGTTAAGAAAGCCGCGTCGGATTGTATAGCACAAGCTATGGGGTTATTCGTTGAGGGCAATAGCGCAACAGAAGCAAAACCTAATGACGATTGGCTCGGGGAAGAACCTGGTATTGCTGACTCTGATGTATACGCCGAAATTAACGCTGATGTCGTCGTTGTTGGCTTGGGAGTTGCTGGTGTATCGGCTGCAAGGGCTGCTTCAGAAATGGGCGCAACTGTAATCGGGATTGAATGCTCAAAAACTCCTAATTGTCGTTCGGGTGAATATGCCGTAATCAACAGTCCCACGTTAAACGCAAGATGGCCGGAACGCGCTTTGACTCGTGAAGAGGTCGCAGAGATTGTTGACTCACACGTGAACGAATCAGGTTACAGAGTCAAACGCCCTATCACTGCGAAATGGGCCGCTAATATCGGTGAAGCCTTTGACTGGTTCATGAAAGCCGATGAACATTTATTCATAGCAGACAGGACGAAAACGCCGACGACTTCCTTGTGCCAATCTACCGCCCGCTGCCCTCATACAAAGACAAAGACGGAGTCGAACACGTATATAACTGGAAAGAAGAACGCTTCCCGTGTTTCCCAACGTCGGTGGAATTTCTCCCGAGTCAACAAGCTACTTTCATGGCGAACTGGAAAAAAGCTCTCGATACCGGAAAAGTTAAAGGCTACTTCGGACATTTTGGCAAGAAGTTAATCATGAAGGACGGACGCTGCACAGGAGTTTACGCCCTTGACGATATGCCAGGCTCTCCTACAAAAGGCAAGTACTTGAAAGTCAACGCGCTTAAAGGTGTAATTTTATCGACCGGAGATTTTGGCTCGAATGACGCAGCTATGTATCACTTTGCCCCCGACATAATGAAATCCCACAAGAACAACAGGCTCTTCACTTCCGTAGACGTAAACGGACAACGAACTAACCAAGGCGATGGACTCAGATTAGGTGCATGGGCTGGCGCAAAAGTTGCGGGGTTCACTGCTCCTATGATTCACCATATGGGAGGCGGTGCTGATCTTTCGGGCGTTGGAGTTATGGGCAATGCCGGCTTCCTGAATCTCGACGTTGATGGCAAAAGATTCATGAACGAGGATTTACCGGGACAACAGCTTGAGAATCAGATCGAGTCAATCAGGTTAATGAAGTCATGGCAGATTTTCGACTCGAATTGGCCCGAACAAGTTACACATATGCCTGCGGCTCATGGTGGCGCGTGCTACTACGAGGACTATAAGTCAATTGATGAAGGCCCAAAGAACAACAAGACCTACAGAAACTGGAAGAGCCCCTATCAACTTGACGAGGCTGTGAAAGATGGACGTTGCGTAAAGGCTGATACGCTTGAAGAACTCGTTGCGAAGATTTACCCCAATGACATCAAGGCACAGAAAACCGCGTTAGAGTCAATCAAACGTTACAACGAACTCGCAGCTAAAGGCTATGATGAGGACTTCAACAAACCTGCCTCACGTTTAATGCCCGTTGATAAAGCTCCGTTCTACGCCGATATGTTCAGCACTGCTATCATGCTTACTTGCATAGGCGGACTCGAATCTGATGAAGACTGCCACACCTTCAAAGAGATTACTGACGACGAAGGCAGACAAGTTTGCGGGGAAATCATCAAAGGCTTGTACGTCGCTGGGAACATGCAGGGCGGTAAATTCGGTTTGCAGTACCCAATCGGTCTCAAAGGCGTAAGTCACTCAATGGCTATGTATTATGGCAAGGTCGCAGGAGAAAACGCCGTGAAGGAACTCTAAAAATTTGATGCTTAAACAAGATTTTACGGATAAAATTCAGGAATTTATAGCACGCTGGAAAGATCAAGGCGACGAGAGAAGCGACACTCAAAAATTTTGGCTGGAATTTCTTCATGATGTTTGTGGTGTGGAAAATCCAACAGAGCTGATTGAATTTGAGCAACGAGTCGAGTTAAAACACGTCAGCTTCATTGATGCTTATATCCCGTCTACTCGCGTAATCATTGAGCAAAAGAGCAAGGATATTGACCTTACTAAGGAGGCTTTACAATCGGACGGCACTAGCAAGACTCCATTTGAGCAAGCTAAACGCTACTCCGATTGGCTTCCGGTATCAAAACGCGCAAATTGGATCGTTACTTGCAACTTTCAGGAGTTCCAGATTTACGACATGGAGAAACCAAAGGCTGACCCCGAGATCGTCAAGCTTATTGATCTTGCGAAACAGTGGCCGAAATTTCAATTCTTCATCGATCCCAACGCGATAAAGCCAAAAGATATTCATGAGGCAGAAATATCAATCCAAGCCGGTGAACTCGTCGGGAAATTATACGAATCCTTATTGAAACGATACACGGATCCTGACAACCCCGAAGCACTGCGAAGCTTGAACGTATTTTGCGTAAGGATTGTGTTCTTGCTGTTTGCTGAAGACGTTGGAATTTTTGGCAAAGGAGAATTTCACGATTACATGTTGGCCCACAAAGATTCTTCGCGCCTGGCTCTAATATCCTTGTTCAATGTTTTGTCCCAGCTACCTACTAAACGCGATCCATATATAACACCTGACCTTAAAAATTTCCCCTACGTAAACGGCGGTTTGTTCGAGGATAAAAATATTGAGGTACCATTGTTTGATGGCGAACCGTTCGATATTATCATTCATGACATGAGCGAGGGCTTTGACTGGAGCAAAATCAATCCACCTATATTCGGCGCAATATTCGAGAGTACTCTCAACAAAGATACGCGCAAACAAGGCGGTATGCATTACACTACACTGCAAAATATTCACAAGGTCATTGATCCGTTATTCCTTGACAAGCTGAATCATGAAGCCGATGAACTTTTACAGCGTGATCCCACTAAATCAGAGTTACAGGCATTCCGTAAAAAGCTTGCTACGTACAAATTTTTTGATCCTGCCTGCGGTTCCGGGAACTTCTTAACCGAAACTTACCTCTCTCTCTGTAAACTCGAAATGAGAATCATTAACGCCCTTGGTGAGATCCCATTTCATCAGGTTAGTATCAGTCAATTCTATGGCATAGAGATTAACGATTTCGCTGTATCAGTTGCAAAAACTGCACTATGGATCGCTGATATTCAAATGTCTAAGGAAGTCAACCCGAAAGCTAACCTCCCGCGTGAATGTTTGCCGCTCGAAAACTACAACAACATCAGAGAAGGAAACGCTCTCTCAATAAACTGGCACGACATCGTAGAGCCTTCCGACAACCTCTATATCATGGGCAATCCTCCCTTCATGGGTTACTCAAACCAGACGAAGGAACAGAAGCAAGACATTTTGTCCGTGTACGTTGATGAAGCCGGAAAACCATACAAGACCGCCGGAAAAATTGATTACGTTGCAGGTTGGTACTTCAAGGCAGCAGAATTTATTGCGGGAACAAAGATCAAAGCCGCGTTCGTCTCCACAAATTCCATAACACAAGGTGAACAAGTCGCAGGAGTCTTCAAGCCTCTTGTAAAACGTTTCGGGATACACATAAATTTTGCTCACCAGACTTTCAAGTGGAACAGTGAAGCCAAGGACAAAGCACACGTTCATTGCGTCGTAATCGGGTTCAGCACGACCGCGCCGGAATGGAGAAAACTTTACACGCCGGAAGGTTTGAAGTTGGTCAGGAACATAAACTTTTACTTGAAGCCCGCCCCGAATTTCTTTATCACAGCACAGAAAGAGCCGGTTGACAA